>CANKNL010000063.1 GCA_947483345.1 Chitinophagaceae bacterium
ACATTGGCTATATGCCCGAAGAAAGAGGCTTATATAAAAAAATGAAAATCGGAGAACAGGCCTTGTACCTGGCGCAACTAAAGGGCATGAGTAAAAGTCATGCACAGCAAAAAATTAAAGAGTGGTTCAAAAGGCTTGACATGGAAAACTGGTGGAATAAAAAAGTGGAGGACCTGAGTAAAGGCATGGGACAAAAATTACAATTTGTTATAACGGTTCTGCATGAGCCCGACCTGATTATTCTGGATGAACCTTTCAGCGGATTAGACCCCGTGAATGCCAATTTAATAAAAGATGAAATTTACAGACTTGCTCAAAATGGCACTAGCATTATCTTTAGTACACACCGTATGGAGCAGGTTGAAGAAATCTGCAACCATATTGTATTGATCAATAAAGGCAAAAAAATACTCGACGGAACTGTACAGGAAGTGAAACAGGATTTTAAAGAAAATTTATTTGGTATACAACTGGAAACTATTCCTGAAAGCATGGACAGCAGAGCATTTGAAACAATCAATAGGCATGACCACAAATTAACTGTAAAGATTAATGAAGGATTTAAACCCAATGATGTACTGGGCTATTTTATCAATAACGGCAGCAGCGTTGTTTCTTTTCAGGAAATACTACCTTCTTTAAACGACATATTTATTAAACTGGTTGAAGGCTCACCTGCCGCCAGGCAATTTGAAAAAATAACAACTTAATCACCAGCCTCATTTAATCACCATTTATGCAAAAGATAATCTTAATAATAAAACGAGAATTTCTAACCCGGGTAAGAAAAAGAACTTTCATTATTGGCACCATCCTTTTCCCCTTGCTTTACCTTGGATTAATTTTTGGGACCGGCTATATTGCCGACAAAACCAGGGAAGACCTGAAAATAGCCTTACTAGACAGGTCGGGTTTATTTAATGAAGAACTGGTAAATGCAGTTAACAAAAACGATACTGCCAATGTCTTTAAATTAATCAACGCCAATCCGGAAGCCATTATAACCAGCTTCGATTCGTTGGGGTTTGACGGTTATGTGATTATCCCTGAAAATTTTACCTGGCAAACAGGTACAGACAGTCTTTTGGTCAATACAAAAAAATCATTCGGTATCGGGGCTTTAAATCCGGTCGAGAAAAAGTTAAACCTGATGTGGAATAAGGTAAAACACGATAGCCTGGGCATAGATTTGGCCAAGGAAGCCGTTCTAAATAAAACAGTGAGCCTCAGGCAACATAATGAAAAGAATAAAAATACAGATGCCGGCATTGCTACCATTATTGGCTATGTATCAGGTTTTTTAATGTACTTTATTTTATTACTTTATGGCTCACAGGTGATGATGGGTGTAACAGAAGAAAAAACAAGCCGCATTGCAGAAGTGGTCGTTTCTTCGGTAAAACCATTCCAATTAATGATAGGTAAAATTATTGGTATTGGTATGGTGGCACTAACCCAGTTTTTGATTTGGATTGCCTGTATTTTTATCATTTATAATATAGGCAAAACCACTGCAGGTAACAACAGCGCTTCGTTTGCCATGGTAGGACAAATACAGCATGTATTTACCAGCATGAATATTCCATTGGTAGTGGGCTGTTTTATTTTTTATTTATTAGCCGGTTTCTTTTTTTACTCTTCCTTATATGCTGCCATAGGCAGTGCCATAAATGAAGATATGAGGGAAGCCCAGTCGTTAAGTTTTCCGATAACCATGCTCATTATTTTTTCCATCGCTTTAATGGCACCGGCCATTTCTAATCCCAGTAGTGCCATCGCCGTTTGGGCAAGTATTATCCCTTTCAGTTCGCCCATTGTAATGATGGCACGCATTCCATTTGGAGTGCCCAATACGGTACCCTGGTGGCAATTGGGTTTATCAATGACATTACTCATTGCCGGATTTATTTTAACCACCTGGTTTGCAGCCAGAATTTATCGTATTGGTATATTAATGTATGGCAAAAAACCAAGTTGGAAAGAAATGATAAAATGGGCATTCAGAAAATAAATTTTAAAAAAAATGCCCCCATTAAGTGTCTAACTTTTTGGGGGCAGTCTATAACAGCGGCTTCTTTTTTAAACTAATCTACAACAGGTTTTATTGGGTCAACTTTTGGCTGCGAGGCCTTTTCAATAGCCTTATTCAATTCATCCCCCAGGTATTTATTGATAATTTTCCAACTTACAATTAATATACCGATAAAAGCGCCAAACATGCAACCAAGCATGAGGTATAGCATCTTTGATTTTTTAATGGTATCAAATGGAGGCTCAGGCCTATCAAGCGGCTCAATAATGGGTGTTTCTTTTTGTAAACGGTAGGCAGCAGATTCCCTGTTATTAACGGCATAATAATATTGAGACTGTACAGTAGCTTTATCCTGTGCCAGGTTTATTTTAGGTAAATTATATCTTTTCAATCCTTCATTGGTAAAAAAAGTACTCTCGTCAAGTGAAACGGCATCTTTATCCAGCTTATTTAATATGACCAATAAAGAATCTGCTTTTTTTACAGCAAACTCATAATCTATTTGTGCTTTTTTCTTTTTTAGATCAATATAAAATTCCGACAGTTTGTCGATGTAGATATAACTCACCGCTCTTACCAATTGTGGATTACTATTTGTAAAAAATAATTCAAGTATCCCATTCTTATTGATCTTGGCTACAAATGCCCTCTTCAATAAATTACTTGCCGTATTGATTTGCGAAAGGCTGTCTCTGGATGGCCCAATCTTAACATTTTGCATAAACCCGGTGAGCCTGTTATTTTCCTCTATGATCAGTTCCGATACCGTTTTATTATTCATAGCCGGTATTCGTACCATGGCTACGGCTTCACGGGTTCGGCGGCTACTGGCCAATTCTACAATATTAATTGAGGCATCTCCGGTAAATGATTTAGTTACCTCACCCAGGCCTAAGAGGCTGCTGATAGTAGATCCTGCAGTATTTTCAGAAGTGCCGTTCAATGGAAAAACCGTGGCTTTAGACGTATACAACAACACACTTTGCTTGGCGATGTAATAAAAGAATCCCCCAAACAAAGCAGTCACTATTAAAATTAGCCAACTGTATTTTTTAAGTCTGTATAACAGTTGCTTTATAAGATCAATTCTATTCATTTTGAAACCTGTATTTTAGCTAAAATTATTTTAGCAAATTAACAATAAATGCGGCAAGGGCTATGGGGATACTGGATACCACAACCTGTAATAACGTATCGGTAAGTTCTGCACCTTCGGGCCTTATTGGAACTGTAACGGTAGCACCCTCTTTTACCTTAGGATAAAAATGCATAAAGAAAATATTTCTTGTTCTGCGGCTTTTCCCGTTGGCATAGGTTACATAAATCCTTTTTCGCCAGGGACGTATTCCAAATCCACCTGCCTTATCAATATAAAATCCCACATTCATATGCTCTTTATCAAAAGTTAATTTTAAGGGCGACTGTACAATGCCTTTTACAGTAACAAATGGATTTATTTCCGGAATAAAAACCACATCCCCTTCCTGTAAAACAATATCATACTTACTGTTATTATATTTTAATGCCCTGAACAGGTCAATACTTACCGGTTCATTAGCAACAGCACTAAGACTGGTTTCAGCAGAATCTAAAATGATGCTGCCAACAGAATCGGTTAAAGAAGCCACTTTATTAGTCACATTCTCTCTGAAATACTGGGTTTTTTTTCGATACAAAATGGCACCACTTAAATCTGCATTTTCTTTTATACCGCCAGCCCTCTGAATATAAGAAGACAAGCGTTCAAATTTACTCAGTCTGGGATAAGGACCCGAATATTGAACCAATCCATTTATTTGTACCAGTTGTTGCAATTCAAATGTTGGATTTTTACGAACATAAATCTGGTCATATGGCTTCAATTCAATGGAGCCTGAAATACTATCCAGATCGAGATTTGGTAAAACTTTCAAGGTTCTTAAAATAGTACGGGTAGGTTGTTGCATGCCTTTGGCAGAGTCTAAATCAACAACACTTGAAATTTCAATACGGCCATATTCGGCCGATTGTTTTAATCCTCCTGATAGATACAGCAGATCCTGTAAGGTCATACCACCATACCTGTTTACTTTCCCCTGTTTTCTAACCTCGCCAAATATCTCTACATATTGCTTGTCGGCAAACTCGTTGGAATTGAATAAAAGCACCTGGTCATTGGCAAATAATTCTACATTATAAATACTGGCCGTATCATTGCTGGTGATATCGGTTAAATTAACTTCAACCTTACTGGCCTTTATATTTGTACTGTCGCCCCCGCCTCTAAAAATATAAGCACGTGGCAAATAGGTATTACGGGTAATGCCGCCTGCCCGGTTAATTAAATCAAAAAGCTTATCCCCTTTTCGGGTTTCATACTGACCGGGATATGAAATTTCGCCCTTCATTTCAACCTTATTGATAAGGCCGGGATTAACTGCTATTACCTTTATAATATCACCGTCGACCAATCCAAAATCCTCATTTCTAAACCGGGTATCATTGGTAGGATTTATAATAGCAGTTGCATTAACATCTTTTATGATCTGCTTTTCCAGTTCTGTACGGTATATTTTTACCCCACTCGAAAAGGCATCTCTTTCTAATCCACCGGCGTATTTTAACAGGGCCTTTAATCCCTCATCATTTTTTAACTGATAATACATCGGACGCTTAAATTTACCCTCTGCTTTTACTTTTTTCTCAACAGCCTGCAGTATTACAAAATCATTATTATCCAGATAAATATGTTTACCAAAATCGCCGGTTGACAAATACTTATAAACATCCAGGATATCAATTATTTTCCCATTTCTTTTGATCTGAATTTCACGCAGATTAGCCAGGTTGGTTGGGCCACCTGCCAAGGCGATTACATTAAATGCATTAGTAAATGCCGAAATGGTTACAGGGCCCTGATTTCTCACTTCGCCTGCCACATTAATGGAAATGGTGCGTGGTTGCCCTATTGAAACAGAAATATTTGTAGTTGGGGGCACAAACGACTTGAACCGTCTGGTTAACAAAGATCTCACATTTTCAAATGTTAAACCCTGCAAATAAATCTTACCAATACTTGTTGGAAAAATGGAACCGTCTCTGGCAACGGTATAGTCTAATGTGGCTTCAGCACCATTCCATAAGGAAACAATGATCTGGTCATATACCCCAATAGGATAATCCAATGGAGGCGTAGACAATTCGGTAACAGAGGCTACCACGCCACTGCGAAACAAGTTCATCCCATAGGTATCTTCGGTAGGATTTAGCGATTGTGGCGTTCTTTCTTTAACCAAACTATCCTTTTCAATTTTGTCTTTGAGTGCCTTATTGCTGTCTTCGCCCGTTGTCTTCTTTCCCTGACCATTCTTATCTTTTAATAAATCGTATAGCTGGGCCGGAGGCAGCTGTGTGGGCAATGTAGGAATATCCGGATTACTTGGGTCTTTAATAGGATTTTGAGCCATGACCACATTCGTTACCATAAAAAAAAGAATATTAAAAATAAAAATCACTTTTTTAAAACGGGTATTAAAAGGTCCTGGGTATTGTAACATTTTATTGGGATTGATTTATTAATTTTTACTAATGCGCAAATATAATATATTATCTTACTGGATGAATTAATGCAGCTTCAAATTCTTTATACATCTCATGCACAATGTCTGCAGCCGGCTTAATATTTTTTATGAGGGCGCTAACCTGCCCTATTTCCAATTCACCTTCATCCAGGTCACCTTCAAACATACCCAGTTTTGCTCTGCCTTTTCCTAATAATTGTTGAAGTTCATTTACGGAGGCACATTTTTTTTCAGCCTCCTGAACCTGCAGAAAAAAATTATTTTTCAGTAATCTAACCGGCGTTAATTGTTTTAAAGAAAGCTGGGTTTCTCCTTCCTGCGCGGCTATTACCCTGTTTTTAAAATCAGCATGTACCGAGGCCTCGTTACTAGCTACAAAACGGCTACCAACCTGTACGCCATCTGCACCCAACACCATGGCAGCCAGCATTTGCCGGCCGGTGGCAATACCACCTGCAGCGATCACAGGTATGTTAACCGCAGCACAAACAGCGGGTATTAAAACCAGCGTTGTTGTTTCTTCCCTGCCATTATGCCCCCCTGCCTCAAAACCTTCGGCCACCACGGCATCGCACCCGGCTTCCTGTGCTTTAATGGCAAACCTGCTGCTGCTGATAACATGTACAACCTGTATGCCCTTTTCTTTTAAAATTGAAGTCCAGGTTTTTGGATTACCTGCCGATGTAAAAACAATGGGCACTTTTTCCTCCATGATGATTTCAATATGTTTATCAATATCGGCATATAATAATGGCAAGTTTACGCCAAAAGGCTTTTGGGTAGCTTTTTTACATTTTTGAATATGTTCCCGTAATACATCGGGATACATACTGCCGCTGCCAATGATACCCAATGCACCTGCATTGCTTACGGCACTGGCAAGACGCCATCCACTGGCCCAGATCATACCGGCCTGAACGATCGGGATATCAATACTAAACAGATTGGTAAGGCGGTTGTGCATGTAATTGATAAGTACTTTTTTCAAATATCGTAATAAAATAGCTTAATAAACAGAAAGTACTTTGAAACGCAAAGTAAGTGCTTTTATTTTATAAACCACAGACTTTTTTTTAAAAAAAACAGGGAAGGGGAAGTTTAATTAACAAAATCGGGATATCCCAACAGGATTAGCTTAGCCCCGTACCACCACCACTTAGATCGATGGCTGTATTATCACCAATATTCAGGCTGCGGTTTACCCCTTTTATTTCTGCATCACTGCCAATTAATGATTTGCTTAATACAATTTCAAAAAGGTTTGAATATGACCCAATGATAGAATCTTTAATAATAGCATGATTAAGCCGGGTATGTTCACCAATAGTTACATTTGGACCAATAACAGAATTTCGGATTTCACAACCTTCGGCTATCGATACCGGCGGAATGATAATCGTGTTTTCATATGGATGTTTTTCTGAGATATTGCCACCGAATTTTTTTAATAATGTGGCATTGGATTCCAGTAATGTTTCTTTTTTACCACAATCAAACCAATTGGGCACTTTAAAAGATTTAAACCGGGCACCACGCTGCATCATACATTCCAGGGCATCTGTTAAACTAAATTCCTCAAAGCCAATATCCTTAATAACAATCAATTTTTCTAAACAGGTAAACATAAATTCCGTCTCCTTGATCTTATAAACACCTACCAAAGCCATATTACTTTTTGGAATAGAGGGTTTTTCTACCAGCTTACTGATATACCCGTCTTCTTCAATTTCGGCGACACCAAAATTTCGTGGATCATCTACTTTTTTTACACCCAGCATAGACACAGGAGAATTGATCACCTCTCTTACATCGTAATCGGCAATGGTATCGCCCAATACAATTAAAACTTCATCGTTACCCACCAATTCGCGGGTCAGGTTAATGGCATGCCCGGTTCCAAACCGCTCGTTCTGCTGAACAAAATGACAGTTCAAATCAGGATAATTTTTTTGTACATAATCCTGAATTTTTTCGCCCAGATAACCGATTATGAAAATAAAATCATTAATACCTGCTTCATGCAGTTGATCCACAATAATGCTCAATATTGTTTTACCGGCCAATGGAATTAAAGCCTTGGGCTGTGTATAGGTATGCGGACGAAGTTTTGTACCTGCCCCCGCAACGGGAATAATTGCCTTCATTGTTAAAAACTAATCTGCCTTGGGCAGTACATTTAGTTTACAATAGTATTTTTCTTAAACTTGAAACGGGTGTGAAAGTAATACTTTTTGATTAATTCATGTATTTTATACCTAATCGTTAATAATTGAATCCGCAAAATTCTACATGCTGCTTATATTTGCGTTTCTAAAACTGGCAAATGCAAAAAGATACATTGGTTTTTGACTTAATTAATCAGGAATTAGAACGTCAGCGTAATGGCATTGAATTGATCGCTTCTGAAAATTTTACCAGTCTGCAGGTGATGCAGGCCATGGGTACATCACTCACCAATAAATATGCAGAAGGTTATCCCGGCCGCAGATATTATGGCGGTTGCGAGATTGTAGACCAGGTTGAACAACTGGCCATTGACCGACTGAAAGAAATTTTTAACTGTACCTATGCTAACGTGCAGCCACATAGCGGTGCACAGGCAAACGGTGCTGTTTTTCTTGCCGTAATGAAAGCCGGCGAAAAATTTTTAGGACTTGATTTAAGCATGGGTGGTCACCTTACCCATGGCAGTCCGGCCAACTTTAGCGGAAAAACCTACCAGGCACTTCATTATGGTGTAACCAAAGATGGTATTGTAGATTATGAACAACTGGAAACCATTGCCCGTGCCGAAAAACCAAAGATGATCATCTGTGGCGCATCGGCTTACAGCCGCGATTGGGATTACAAACGCATACGTGCTGTGGCCGATGAAATTGGTGCCATCGTTTTTGCAGATATAGCCCATCCTGCCGGTTTAATTGCAGCCGGTTTATTAAATGATCCGTTCGATCATTGCCATATTGTTACGTCTACCACCCACAAAACATTGCGAGGCCCAAGAGGCGGAGTAATTATGCTGCGCCACGATTTTGAAAATCCATGGGAACTAAAAGATCCTAAAGGCAATTTAAGAAAGATGAGCTCCCTGCTTGACCTGGCTGTTTTCCCCGGTACACAAGGCGGACCGCTTGAGCATGTGATAGCTGCCAAAGCTATTGCCTTCGGCGAAATTTTATCAGACCATTTTAAAGCTTACGGCAAACAGGTCATCAGCAATGCACAAGCCATGGCTAAAGCATTTGTTGCAAAAGATTATCAACTCATCAGCGGCGGTACCGATAATCATTTAATGCTGATTGACCTGCGCAATAAAAACATCACCGGAAAAAAAGCACAGGAAACTTTAGACAGGGCGCATATCACACTCAACAAAAACGCCGTGCCTTTTGATGACAAAAGTCCATTTGTTACTTCAGGCATCAGGGTTGGTGTTCCGGCAATAACTACACGTGGCATGAAGGAAGAACACATGCAGGCTGTTGTAGATTTTATTGACCGGGTTTTAATGCATATTGATGATGACTTAGTTGTAGCGTCTGTTGCCACTGAAGTAAAAGCATTTATGAAGCAGTTTCCTTTGTATCCCGAATTAAGTTAAATTTATTTCGATATTTTTCTTAGGTTTACAAAAAATAAAAAATCCCCTAAATGGGTGATATTGGCGAACTGAAATTTCCTTTATCTTGCCAACACAAAATCCAGTATAATAAAAATCTATTTTTATCAATTAATGCTAAATAGACCATTATGCTGTTAAAAAAAATTGGATTAGCTTTTTTTGTATTGTTTGCTTTAAATGCAAACAGCCAACAATTAGTAAGAGCAACAGATGTTAAAATGGTATCAGCTGCCGGTACTTTTGTGGTTATTCAAGGCGGTATTTCATTTCAAGGTACCACCACCAACTGGTTAAATAATGGCGAAACCCATTTATATAAAAACACAGCCCCTTCAACCGAAGGCTGGCTTGATTCTACATCATCGGGTGTAATGGATCTTGCCAGTACCGGTCATGTTTTTTTTAGAGGTACAAACAGGCAGAGTTTTTATGGTAAAACGCGTTTTTGGGACCTTACTATAAATAATACAATTGGCGATACCCTGCTTACTTCATGCGAAGTGCGCCATAATTTACACCTTGATACCGGTTTTATTTTTACACGCACCGGTTATGGAAACGATAGCCTGCTGGTATCCAATACATCACCTGCGGCCATAACCTCAACCAGTTTCTTTACCAAAAGCTGGGTTAATGGCAGGTTAAGCCGTACCGGAAATGAGATTGGTACGCCCCTTGCAAATTTTTATTTATTCCCTGTGGGAAAAACAGATAGCTTATACGCTCCTATAAAACTTGCAAAATTAGATGCCACAACAGCTACCTGGACTGCTGAATATACTTATGCCACACCCTATAATAATACCATTATTGCTAACCCCCCAATTGACCATATTAGCCATGTAGAATATTGGGAAATAACCAGTAATAATCAACTTAGTGCTGATGATGATGCTACTTTGAGTTTGTCTTGGCGAACACAAAGTTACGTGAGTTCAAATCCGGCATTAAGAGACGGCCTCATTGTGGCACAATACATATACTACCCGCCTTTTCAATGGAATATACCCGGCGGTTGGCAAACAGGAAATACCTCCGGCAGTAGTTCTTTTGGGTATGTAACTTCCAATGCAACCACTAATAGTTATAGCTTTGATGAACGAAGGTTTACATTAGGTACCATTAATCAATATAATCCATTACCTATAAAACTGATTTATTTTACAGCTTTGGCTGATGGCAATAGAGTACGCCTAAATTGGGAAGCCGCAAACGAACAGGAAACTGTAAGGTATGAAATTGAAAAATCGCTAAATGGCAGGTCCTTTAGCTTTTTATCAACGGTTAGTTCAAGGCAGTTATCCCAATCGGCCTATAGCCATTTTGATTACAGCCCGGTTAAGGGATGGAATTATTACCGGTTAAAGGTCATTGACAAATCGGGCCATTTCTTTTATTCAGAACTGCGCGCAGTTAAATTTGACAAGGATATAGAACAGGTTAAAATATTCCCGGTTCCGGCTACAACAGTACTTAATGTACAGTTACCATCATCCTATGTAAATCAAACAACATTACAAGTAATTACAGTAGACGGCAAAGTGATTTCATCGCTTAAACCTGCAGCCAATATGGTTATTATGCATGTACAAGCTTTGGCAGCTGGTACTTATTTTTTACAGATTATTAAAACAGACGGCCATAAAGAGACCCTGCGTTTTATAAAACATTAAAGCAACCCTTTTTTACATAAAAAAAACTTCCCCAACCGGGAAGTTTTTTTATGTGCCATTTTAAATTAATTTCGTTAAAACTGTCGCATTATGATACAACGTATTCAATCCCTTTGGTTATTACTGGCATCGGTATTTACCTTTGCAGGTTTAAAGTTTTCCTTTTACAGCGGCAATAAGCTAAATGATATTGTACTGCATCAATTAAACGGCACAGAAAATTTTTTATTGATGCTCACAACCATTGTTATTGGCGGTCTGGCATTAATCACTATTTTCCTTTTCAAAAAAAGAGCGTTACAACGCCGACTTTGTGTATTGGGTATTTTGCTGGAAAGCGGTCTTCTATTTTTGTATTACCGTGAAACAACAACTTTTATACAGGGCACTTATTCCCTCACAGCCATTTTACAAAGCCTCATTGTTTTGGCCTTTTTTATGGCCGCCAGGGCCATACACCATGATGAGAAAATAATTAAAGATAGCGACCGGTTGCGTTAATAAAAATGGCTTATGACAACAATTTATAAAAAACTAATGGCATCAGTTATACTGATCTGTTTTTGTAGTTTTTCTGTTTTTGCACAGGACAGCACTAAAAATAAAATAGTTCAAAAGAAAAGTATTAAAATCACCAAAGAAACGGTTGTTACCGATTCGTCGGGACAAATATTGCCTTACGAAATTTGGCATAGTTTAAAAGCAACAGGCGCCTACAATATTAAACCCCTGGACCCGAATAATGAAAACACGTCCTTTATTTTATATAAATTTTCAGAAAAAGAGATACAAATCAATTTGGTTTACACCGATAAATTACCAAAACCGGCAGACAGTAAATATTTTAAAACCGGCGAAACATTCTCTAAAATAAAGACCAGCGATATGTATGGCAACAAGATCAATACAAAAAACCTAAGAGGTAAAATTATTGTAGTAAATTATTGGTTTGCCAATTGTTTGCCCTGTGTAACAGAAATGCCTGAACTTAATAAAATTGTTGATAAATATAAAGATGACAGCAGTGTTGTTTTTATTTCCATAGCCTTGGATGATGCCAAAACCATTGAAAAATTTTTACAACTTCATCCTTTTAAATATGCGATCATTGATAATGGCAAATTTTTAACGACAGACAATAACATCAACAGCTATCCTACAAATGTTGTTGTTGATCAAAACGGCAAGGTCTATTTTCATACATCTGGTGTAGCCTTAAATACGGCCAAATGGATCAGTAAATCAATTGAGGAATTAAAAAACAGCCACTCAAATAATACTGACCAGTAATTTAAAGTCGATGTAAAATGGCGACCTTTTAAGTTACTGATATTTGTCAGGCCGGTTTTAAAGCTTTTTTTCTTATACCAATCAAGGATGCCCACTCGTTTTTAAATAAGCTTGTGTAGAGTGGCCGAAAAACTATAAAATAATTATGGCTGCCAGGGTCCACTCTGGTGAGAAATTAATTAAAGAGGCCTTATCCTATTCCTCACAGTGCGAATATCTACAAATATTTTCCTGTATAACTTGCCTTGCAATTTGCCAGATCTGCAGGTTTGCCGGCAAAAACCAAATTACCACCTGCATCACCGGCTTCGGGTCCCAGGTCAATGACCCAATCGGCACTTTTAATTACATCGGTATTGTGTTCAATCACCAATATGGTATGTCCCTGTTCTATCAACGCATTAAAGCTTGCCAGTAGTTTTTTAATATCATGAAAATGCAG
>CANKNL010000064.1 GCA_947483345.1 Chitinophagaceae bacterium
CTTTAGCGAATTGAAAGAATCAGATGCAGCCATTTTGGGAGCCAGTGCCTTGGTTTGGGAATAACCTGGCAGAAACCGGGATGCTGGTCATTTTTTATTGATGATAAAAACTGCAGGTACTGCCCTTTCGCCTTCTTTATCACTTGGTTTAATGGTTTCTTTTCCATTAATCAGCATACAACTGCTGCCACCGCCATCTAAGTTTAAAGCTTCCACACAACCCATGTCAACTAATAATTGAGCTTGCTGTGTAAGTGTAGCTCCTTCTGCAATACCCGGAAAGCGGCCCTGGATAACCATTACAATCAACCGGCCATCTTTTGTATATCCCATGCAGGTTCGTGGATGTTTATCATTGATGGCTTTACCCGCAAATTTCAGTTCTTCATTATTGGTGATCTTGATTTTACCTTCCTGAACAAGTACAGGACCACCCCCAATGGCTGTTTTCACTTTCCATTTTTTTAATGCAGGATACATTCCATTAGTTTCCTTTGAAGAATCCTTTAAGGCGACCATTTCCATTTGGCTTGCAAAAGGATATTTCTCTGATGAATCAGTATATAACCATGCCACATCTGCATTTCGGTTTTTATCAATACCAATTGCACTGCCCAGCGGATGTTTGTATTGAAAAGTATCTTTGCCTTTCAGCGGAATAGTATGAATATTATAAGATAACAGCTTGCCATTTTTTATAACCACATTTAAATTTTGGTTGGTTGCAAAAGAAAAAAAAGTTGCGTTTACAACCAGTAATGGATTTACATTCTTATCAAAAAATTGTAAAGGAGTCAATCTTCTTTTTAATGAAGTGTCAGTGGTAAAATTCAGATTTTTCTCTTTTAGTTTTGCTTCGGCATAGTAAGCAATAAATGGTTTCCCATCCAGGCTATCGGTAGTTTTATAAACATGAAAATTTTGAGGCAATGGTTGAAATGCGGAATCTACATTGACCCATTTATGCTGAGCGAAAGAAATGAACGGTATAAAAAACCAAAGAGCCAGTAATAAACCTCTTGGTGATACTAGTATTAATGCTTTGTTCCTCAGCATGACAGACATTTTAGTTTAAGTTCAATCCAATGCAGTACTGATTTATGAATTTTAATAACTACAAACCCTTTTCGTTATGCCATAAATTTTTTCCGTATCCAGGTATAATATGCTTTTCTGCATGATAAGAAGATCGTACCAAAGGCCCACTTTCTACATAATCAAAACCAAGGTTGTATCCTATTTCTCTATATTCTGCAAACTCGTCCGGATGTACAAACCGGGCTACGGGCAAATGTTTTTTTGTTGGCTGCAGATATTGGCCAATCGTTACGATATCAACCTCATTGGCCTTTAGATCATGTAAAGTTTGAATAACGTCTTCTTTTTGTTCGCCGAGGCCCAGCATGATACCGCTTTTAGTACGCATACCTCCTGCTTTTAAAATCCGCAGGGTATCTAAACTCTGCCTGTATTTAGCCTGGATCCTAACCTGGCGGGTTAAACGTTCTGTAGTTTCTATATTATGACTCACCACTTCGGGAGCCGCTTCAATAATCCGTTGTATATTTTCTCTATTCCCTTTAAAATCGGGTATCAGTGTTTCTAAAGTTGTTGTTGGATTTAAAGTTTTGATCGCCTTTATCGTGTTAAACCAGATGATACTGCCGCCGTCTGGCAATTCATCTCTGTCAACAGAAGTAATAACAGCATGCTTTACTTTCATCAGGTTTATGGCTTCTGCTACACGTTGCGGTTCGTCCCAATCCACTTCTAGTGGTCTGCCAGTTGCCACATTACAAAATCCGCAACTGCGGGTACAGATATTACCCAAGATCATAAATGTAGCTGTGCCTTCTCCCCAGCATTCACCCATATTTGGGCAGTTACCACTTTCACAGATCGTATGTAATTTATGGTCATCAACCAAACCCCTTACATGACGATAGGCATCGCCAATAGGTAATTTAACCCTTAACCAATCGGGTTTCTTAATTTTAGTTTCAGTTATATTCTCCATTTCAGGCAATGTGATCATGTAGGTATTTCCAATAATTAAATGTAGGGGTGTAACTTATTTTCTTTTTCCAAACATGAAGGTAAAATAAGCCGAAAAGAAAAATTGCTTTTCTTTGTTGTTAACCATTTGTGGTATTTTTTTAGAATATAATTCAGCGGCAAGGCCAACTTCAATAGCAGTAAGCAGATCATTGTAACGGCCATAATCAAAACGAAGTGCCGGTTTTATATAGATACCGGGATTCACTTTTAAATGATTCCATCCCTTGCCAAGTCCGGGGCCAGAAGGATTTAGACCAACTGGATTTGAGAATATCGCTTTGTCGGGAGAATCATATCTAATAAACCGGCGCCCGGTAGAATCATCCACTTCAAATTCATAAGCTCTGAGTATACCAAGCGCAATTCCACCTCCTAAATTAGCGGTAACACTCACACCGTTTTTATTGCTTTTATTGCCTAATAAAAACTGTTTTTGTACGCCTAATTTAACAGGGTAAAAGAAGTTTATTTTGCCAAGAATAAATGGTGTTGCGGAAACAAATGGATTACTTTGTTTTTCTTCTTTCTGGTGCTTGCGCTCAGCTATTTCCAACTGAAATAAGGTTGATTTTTTTACAGATTTGGCATACCCCTTCTCAAAGGTAAAGCCAAATCCATCCGAAATTAGCTTTATGCCAAAGGCAAAATGTTTATGATAGGCAATTACACCCTCTTCTTCTGCCCTGATTTGTGCATTTACTTTTGCCCGCTTTATGTCTTTACGGGATTTTACAGCAGACTTATTGGTTTCCTGTGCACAGACAGCTAGAGAAAAGTTAAGTACGGTTAAAAGAATTAATAATGGCTTCATGTAGTCTGTTTACTGACGTAAATTTATGCAAAAATACTATCTACTGTTTAAAGATGATACATTTGTGATAAGAACTGCTGCATTTTAAAGTCTAAAATCACAAATAACTTAAAATTTACCAAATGACTGCTTCAATTGTTTACAAAGGCCAACTAAGATGCGAATGTACACATTTACAGAGTTCAACTGTAATTGAAACTGATGCACCCACTGATAACCGTGGAAAAGGAGAACGTTTTAGCCCTACAGATACTTTATGTGTGGCTTTGGCTACTTGTATGGTTACCACAATGGCTTTAAAAGCAACAGATATGAACATTAACCTGTCAGCTACTACAATAGCTGTAACCAAACACATGTTAAGTGATCCCAGAAGAATTGGAAAGATTGATGTGATCCTTAATTTTCCTACTGCTTTGCAATTGACTGAAAAAGACAGGCTCATTTTACAACGCACTGGAGATCATTGCCCGGTAGCAAAAAGTTTACACCCAGATTTGAATGTACATATTGAATATCATTGGTAGCACAGTACCCTGTATGGTATCCTTGAAGGCGGATCTGTGATCCGCCAGAAGCGCTTAATTTAAATATTTCTTTTTCTTCTTTTCTTTTATGGTGAAGTAAATGGCGGTATATGTCTGAGCAAGCTATTACCTATACGGCAATCCAGACAGCGTTTTTTATTACAGTAATTCGTTTTTAACTGAATCAATGCCTGGGAGTCAAAAGCATTTTTGATTTCAATTCTTAATGCCCTGAATCCTTTGCTGATACTGTTTTTTTCGGCGTTAATTTGCTCAAGCCATCCTATTGCTTGATCTTTTAAAACAGTATCTTGATAAAAATGCCCATAGGCAAATAATAAAGGCACAACTGTATTAATCAGAATATTATCTACCATCTGGTTGCCAAGTTTTTTCTTTTTAAAATTTGACAGATCCTCAAAAGTATAATGATAATGCCAAAAATCATTGGCTGTAACGTTCAGTAATTTCTTAATCGTATTGAGGTTTGGGCTTTCTTTAATTTTTGAAAACAAATGCAGGCTGCTATGTACCAGCATGGCTAATTGGGCTAGCCTGATCGTTGGAAAATTGGATGGCCGCATGCGTAAAAAAAGCATGGTACCTTCTACTTTTTGCAACTGATATTTCTTTTTAAGGTATTGATATTCCTGTTGTAAAAGTTTGGGATAAGCATCCGTAAAATCAGCATCCAGTAACCCGGCCTGCCCAAATAACAAAGCTTCAGTTTGGTGTATCTGGTCTTTATGTTTGGCCAGCAGGTTGAGGGATATGGTTTGTGCCATCTTTTCAAATGCCACACTGTTAAGTTTATAACCAAAATTCTTAGCCAGCAACCACCAACAGGTTT
Source organism: Chitinophagaceae bacterium (assembly GCA_947483345.1). Lineage (GTDB taxonomy): Bacteria > Bacteroidota > Bacteroidia > Chitinophagales > Chitinophagaceae > Ferruginibacter. Next base: position 4,247 of record CANKNL010000064.1, read on the forward strand.
CTTCCCAATGGTTATTATTCTTTTTAAGATATTCAAAAATAAGGGCTGTCTTGGTTTCTAATCTTTCTACCAGCATTCTTTCTTTCCAGTTTTGCCAGGTAAACTGGTCTATAAGCTCAATATTTTTTTCACAGGGAATAAAGGATTCTGCATGCATTAATTCATCAAATTTTTTCAACAGTAATTTGGGCACTTTATCCTGTAATACCAAAGTTGAAAAAGGCAGGTTAAGTTCAGCATCATTATTCCATACAACATGCAGGATCACATTTTTATAATTCTTATCTGCACTGTGCTTATGCTTATTCCAATCAGAAGCCAGTATATGAAGTTCGATGCTGCCTGCCCAGGTGGTGTTACCTAACTTGATTTTAGAATCGGTAAAATCGGCGCCCTGGTTACTATTTGGCATGCCGGGCTGAAGAACCTGTAAAGACTCTCCTTCTTCTGTAACCAATGCATTGGGATTAAAATATTGAAATTGCCATATGTATTGCAACAGCTTTTCAGTCATAGGGGTACATTTAACTGAAACAAAATACACCGAAAATTGAAAATTACAAAGTCTGTAAAGCTTTTACCACTCTGCTTACTGGCAATCCCATAACGTTGTAAAAATCACCTGTTATGGATTTTATGCCTATCACGCCAATCCATTCCTGAATGGCATAGGCACCTGCTTTATCGTAAGGTTTATACTGATTTACATAGAACTCAATCTGAGGCATGCTTAGTTCATGAAAAACCACTTCAGTCGTTTCTGCAAAAGCAATTTCTTTTTGGTTATACAAGATGACCACACCGGTAATAACCTGGTGTTGTTTACCGGAAAGAGCCGATAAAATATGTATGGCATCGGCTTTATCCTTTGGTTTACCAATAATCTTATTTTCTAAAACCACAATGGTATCTGCTGCAAGCACAGGTATTTTTATATCGTTTAGTTGTTTTATAGCCAATGCCTTATTTCGGGCAATATGAATGGCAATTTGCTCAAGGGGTAAATTGTCGGGATAAGTTTCATCCGTTTCCTGAATTAAAATGTCAAAAGGCACTTCGGCCCACTCCAGTAATTGTTTTCTACGGGGTGACTGAGAGGCTAAAATAATTTTTTGCATAACCGGCAACAAAAAAGTTAGGAATAAATTTTAAAGAATAGCATGGATAATAAGCCAGCCAACATCACCAATTTGATGACACTACTCAGCTGGTGAAAATCTTTTTGTCCTTGTGCTTTAAACAGTTTTCGTAAAATCCATATCAAAGGGATAATAAGGAATAAAATACAATAAAACGTACTCCATAGCCATCCAAATTGTAAAACATAAAACTGAACAACCACGATCATCCCAATAAGAACGACCAGCCATACAGCTGCAAAAACCTTGGTGGCCGGTATCCCCCATGTGATGGGCATCGTTTTGCAGGCATACTTCATATCCCCGTCCATATCTTCCAGATCCTTTACCACTTCACGTATCAGCGAAATTATAAAAGCAAAACCGGCATACAATAAGGATATACGGATAAACCGAATGTTATATAATTTTAAAAATGAACTGTCGCATTGCGTACAATAAAAACTATTATAATAACTTAAAAAGCATACAATAACCACCCATGCTGTTAGGGCAGCGATTAAAATATTACCCCATAATAATTTCTTTTTTAGGCTGATAGAATAGCCAAACAATAAAAAAGCACAACAGATATTTGAAAACCCCAGCCAAAAAATGGCTGAATTAAAATCAATATAAAAACTGATCAGGATGGCGGTAAAAGAAAAACAAAGATGCATAACAATGGCCCATCTTCTTTTAATTATTTTATCAATGATGGTACGATCAGGTTTATTAACCTGGTCAATATTCAGATCAAAATAATCATTAATGATATACCCTGAAGCCGCAATTAATACAGAGGCAATCATGAGTAATTGAAAATGTAATTTTTCAAAATGGGTATTTATCCCTTTGAGATAAAGCGGTTCAATGAGTGTAAAATAAAATAATGCCTGTGTGATGATGATCATAACCAGGTTTGGCCAACGAACCAATCTTAAAAATGCATTGACTAATTTCATGACATATTTATGTAGCGAAATTAAGCATTGCAAATGGTTTCAGTCTTTATTTTTGCCCAGTCACAAACCTATTTTTATTTTTAGTGTACGGCACTAAAAAAACTTAATCAACAATTTGGAATTTATTTTGAAGTGACTGTTGTATTCAGATCCCAGTGCCCATTCAGTTTCAATACTTTTTCAATCACATCTCTTGCGCAGCCTTTACCACCTTCCAGTGGGGATATATAACATGCGATCTGCTTTATTTCCGGAGCCGCATCGGCCGGACAACAGGGTAAACCGGTTAACTGCATTGCGCTGTAATCAGGTATATCATCACCCATGAATAAGATCTCGGCCCACTGTAACTGATGCTTGGTAACGTAGGCAACCAGTTTATCTGTTTTATTATCTGTTTTTAAAAAACAATCCTGTATGCCTAATTTTTCAAGCCTTTCTTTTACGGCATCAGATGTACCCCCTGATATAATCACAATACGGTAACCCTTTTTTATCGCCAGTTGTAAAGCATAACCATCTTTAATATTCATCTGTCGGGCCATTTGGCCATCATTTAATATTAATAATGTGCCATCAGTCAAAACACCATCAACATCAAAAACAAATGTTTTTATGGATTTAAATTTTTCGAGAATGTTCATGGCTTTTTATTTTGGAATTTAGACGTCAATTCGTATTGCATAAACAGGTGCAAACCTCAACGTCTACTTTTAAACTATTTTTGATTGTCACGCCACTCATATACCCAACTGCTCTGTATCATTTCCAAATGGCCTTCATTACTGTCTTCGGCTTTCCCTTCAAATTTCGGTATTTCCAAAACCCATTTTAGCAGGTCGGTAAATCGAATACGGTAAATTTTACTTTCCGTAAACTCATCACCAAAGCGGTCATATAGTTTCATGGCAATATCTTCGTAATCATGCCAGTTTATGGGGGGTTCAAATGTCATAATGATTTTAATTTGCTAAAGTATTCATTTGCTATTTAGCCAATTTTTAATAGGTTAAGGTATCTGACTATTTTTAAAATTGGTTTTCTTTAAACCAATAACACATGATCATTTTTGCATGATCTGCTCAATGGTATTTTATTCTCCCAAAAACTGTGTCTGATCGGGTAACAGAACAGTAATTTGACCACTCCCTTCCTGTAAAATACACTGGCAACCCAATCTTGAATGTATTCTGGGATTTACGGCACGATCAATAAAATCCTCTTCCTTATCACTCAATTCTTCTATAAACCTGTCGCCCTGCTCGATATAAACATGGCAGGTGCTACAGGCACAAACGCCACCACAATTATGGTGTAATACAATATCGTTTTTTAAGGCTACCTCTAACAATGACTGATCGGGTTCAATTCCGGATAAAGTAATTTGCTCAAGCCCTTTTTGCTCAAATTTAAAAGTTATCTCATACATATTCTGCAAATTTCGGGTTGCAAACGTAGTTTATATTACTAAATAGGGAAAAAATAACTTACTTACCTGCCATCATTTACTTTGTAAAGTTGAAAGGTTTTATTAATTTTCATATAAATTCAGTTTCACAAAAACTATTATGTATAACTATTCAAAAATAATCTTTTTCGGTTCATGCTTGCTTGCAGGTATCAGCATACAGTCTTGCTCTAATCAGTCCGATAAGGATAAACCACTAAAGGACAGTTTAACGACAACCATTCGAAAAGAAACCAAAAAAGATCCTGATGCAAAGTACCAGCGACCACCCATTGTGAACATTGTAGATACCGTAACACCCAGATCACTTATTATTTTTATGAAGGACAGTGCTGCAACCTATGATCGTATTAGCTTAAAATTGGGCAAAATATACGGGTCAAAACTACCTGAATATATAAAAAAGAATAAACTGAAAACGGTTGGAGCGCCTATGGCCTGGTATAAAAAACAAAAAGCGCCCTACTTTTTTGAAGCAGGTATTCCCATAAATAAAAAAGGAATAAAATCGGTTACCGGTGTTCAAATTCGTGAATTAACTGCAGGTAAGGCAGTGATTGCTCATTTCTATGGCCCGTATGAGCTGCTGCCAGTTGGCTATGATGCCATTAAAGAATGGATGAAAGATAATAAGAAAACACCTGCCGCAGCAGCTTATGAAATTTATTTAACTGACCCCATTGATAAAAACGGTAAACCGGTAGATCCGTATAAAATACAAACAGATATTATTTTCCCCATTAAGTAAGCCCTATATTTTCATAATACTGTCCGTCATGTTTTGATAAAGCGCTTTAAGTTCTGGATGATTGGCTAATAAACTGATATGCTTTTCAATTGTTAACATATCCTTACGAACTGCCGGACCAGTCTGCACGATGGCTGGTGAGATCAATTGAACACGCCGTGCCGTTTCTTTTACTAAAGGCCATAATAAGGAAAAATCGATCTTTTCAATATTACAAAAATGTTCTGCTAAGGCATACAGATGATTAGTGAAATTACTTACTATAACGGCGGCCAGATGTAGTTTTATCCGCTCTTCATCAGTTGCAAAAGAAAAGTTTGATGATACTGTTTTTACAAAATCAGTGATCTGCGATTTAACGGCATCTGAATTGCCGTCAATTACAAACGGAATATCTTCAGAATAGGTCATTTCCTTACGAAGGCTTTGCAAAGGATACAATACACCATATTGTAGTGAGATATCTTTTAATACCTCTTTAGATACAGAACCTGCTGTATGCAAAATTAATTTATTACCCAGAAACAAATGATTCTTCAGATCAACTAACGCAGCATCTGTTAATGCTACCAGATAAAGATCGGCCTCCGTATCAATACAGTTGAGCTGATCTGTTAACCCACATTTTAATTCTTTAGCCAATGAGACTGCCTGGTTCACATGACGACTGAACACCTGAATTATTTCATGTTCATTCTGCTTGCATAAACGACCTAAAACCGAGCCTACATTTCCAGAACCTATAATTACAATCCGCATAAGCTTAACTTTGCTATAATATGAAAATCACACAAAGGTTAGCAATAGGATACGTACAAACAAAATTTAAATTATTAACGCTTATTTCAAAAAAAAAGACTGCTGAGCAGGCCCTTATTATTTTTGGCACCCCCTATCTGAAGTCGACCAGGAAGTCGCCGCTTAAAAATACTGAATCCATTCAATTTGAATTAAACAATAAAAAAGTGTACGGCTACCGTTGGAATCATCCTCAACCCAAAAAAGCATTGATTTTGCATGGTTTTGGTTCTGCAGCACACAAATTTGAAGAACATGCTAAACTACTGGCCAACAAAGGCTTTGAAGTATTAGCTTTTGATGCGCCTGCACATGGTAAAAGTGAAGGCAGAAGTATTAATGTGATTGAGTATGGCGACATGATTAAACTGGTTATGGAAAAATTCGGACCGATCAATAGTTTTTTAGCCCACTCTTTTGGAGGAATTGCATTAAGTCTTGTTCTGGAGGATATGCCACATGATGACAGAACAAAAGTTGTTTTTATTGCCCCCGCAACAGAAACGACATCTGCTATTGATGGCGCTTTTGATATGCTGAAATTAAAAAATAAGATAGTCAGGCAAGAATTTGATAAACTTATTTTTGAGATAAGCGGAAAGAAAACAGAATGGTTTTCCATTCGCAGAGCCATGCATAATATAAAAGCGTCTGTGCTTTGGATACATGATGAAGCAGACCCTATAACACCCTGTGTTGATGTTTTAAAAGTAAAAGAAGACCAGCATGCCAATATCGAATTTGTCTTTACCAAAGGGCTTGGCCACAGTAAAATTTATCATGATACCGAAGTAAAAAATAAACTGATTAAATTCATGTAAAAACAGGGAATGGCCCTTAATGAGAATAAGATTTATTTTGATTTTTCAATTTTAAAGTAATATTGCAGAATAATTTGTTGCCTGGTTAAACAGCAAATGCATGTAAAATCAATTAGTGAAAACTTAGTATTATTTCATCTAAAACATAGTGCCAGAGTCTGTTTAAAGAGAAATTACAATTCATAAATATGGCTAAAAATCTGTTAATAGTGGAGTCCCCGGCAAAAGCCAAGACCATAGAAGCAATTCTTGGAAAAGACTTTGAAGTGAAAAGTTGCTTTGGTCATATCCGTGATCTGGTGAAAAATGATATGGGTATTGATGTAAACAATAATTTTAAACCCACATATATTGTTCCACCGGAAAAAACCAAAGTGGTAAGCGATTTAAAGAACCTCGCTAAAAAAAGTGAGGAAGTGTGGCTGGCATCGGATGAGGACCGTGAGGGAGAAAGCATCAGTTGGCATCTGGCCGAAGTATTGGGTTTGGATACTAAAACAACCAAGCGAATTGTTTTTCATGAAATAACAAAACCGGCCATACAAAAGGCGGTGCAAAATCCACGTATCATTGATATGAACCTGGTAGATGCCCAACAGGCCAGAAGAATTGTAGACCGTATTGTAGGGTTTGAGTTGAGCCCTGTTTTATGGCGGAAAATTGGGATGAGTGGCGGTTTAAGTGCTGGCAGGGTGCAAAGTGTGGCCGTAAAATTAATTGTTGAAAAAGAAAGAGAGATTAACCTGTTTACTGCAGTCAGCAGTTTTAAACTGGAAGCCACTTTAGCTGCAACAGACCTTAATAATAAGACCGTAATTTTTAAAGCCGAAGGAACTAAATGCAATCATGAAGCAGATGCAGAGGCCTTTTTACAGAGTTGTATAGCAGCTAACTATACTGTAAAAGATATACAGGTTAAACCAGGTAAACGTACTCCTGCAGCACCTTTTACAACATCTACCTTACAACAGGAAGCCAGCCGTAAACTTGGTTATGGTGTAACTAAAACCATGTTACTGGCACAAAAATTATACGAAAGTGGTAAGATCACTTATATGCGTACGGATAGTGTGAGTCTTGGCGAAACGGCCATGGATGCCATTAAAGCTGAGATCAGAAACAGTTTTGGCGACAAGTATTTACAGGTACGTAAATACAAAAATAAAAATGAGAGTGCACAGGAAGCGCATGAAGCCATCCGACCCACTTACATGGAAAATAAATCGGTTAACGATCCTGACCTAAACAGATTGTATGAATTAATCTGGAAAAGAACCATCGCTTCTCAGATGAGTGATGCCGAACTCGAAAAGACTACGGCTAAAATAAATATCAGTACAAATAATGAAGATTTAACAGCAACCGGCGAAGTATTAAAATTTGATGGTTTCTTAAAAGTATATTTAGAAAGTACAGATGAAGATGAAGAAAATGACAATGGCGATGAAAGCCGGTTGCCCAATTTAACAGTTGGCCAGGTTTTGGCATTTGAGAAAATGACCGCCACCGAAAGATTTACAAAACATGCAGCACGTTACACAGAAGCTTCGCTGGTAAAGAAGTTGGAGGAATTGGGCATTGGCAGGCCGAGCACCTATGCGCCTACAATTTCTACAATTATTAAAAGAAATTATGTAGAGAAAAAAGATAAAGATGCAGTGGTTAGGGAATTTCGGATTTTAAGGTTACAAAATGATGAGATCAAAAAAGTGACCGATCGGGAAAATACCGGAGCCGAAAAATCGAAATTATTTCCAACCGATCTGGGTTTAGTGGTCACTGATTTTTTAAGTCTGCATTTTGATAAAGTAATGAATTACTCGTTTACGGCCGAAATAGAAAAGGAGTTTGATGAAATAGCCGATGGCAAAATGAAGTGGAATAAAATGGTGAGTGATTTTTATACACCATTTCATGAAGGTGTAGCGCATACCCTGGAAAATGCAGAACGGGCGGTAGGAGAAAGAATTTTAGGCAAAGACGAATCGGGTAAAACCATTATGGCAAGAATGGGAAGATATGGCCCCATGGTTCAGATAGGCATGCCTGAGGACGAAGAAAAACCACGTTATGCCAAATTAAAACCCACGCAAAGTATTGAAACCATCAGCCTGGAAGAAGCCACTGAATTGTTTAAATTAGGCGCTCCCCTGGGTGAGCATGAGGGACTGGAGATATCAGTTAATATCGGACGCTTTGGCCCTTACGTTAAATTTGGCGATCAATTTATTTCTATTCCTAAAGGAGAAGATTTGTCAACAGTTGACCTGGAAAGAGCCATTGAGATTATTAATGTCAAAAAATTTGAGGATGCCCCAATCGGTTTTTTTGATCTTAAACCAATCACAAAAGGGAAAGGCAGATTTGGACCTTTTATTAAATGGAATAACCTGTTTATTAATATACCAAGGGCTTATCATTA
>CANKNL010000065.1 GCA_947483345.1 Chitinophagaceae bacterium
AATTGGGCAAAGGACGAATTAACAAAAATGGGATTAGCAAATGCTCTATTAGAACCCTGGGGCGATTTTGGAAAGGGCTGGGAACAAACGCGTTGTTATGTTGCTATGACAGCCCCCTATTATACACCCATTGTTGCTATACCAAGGGCCTGGACAGGAAGCACATCCGGTAAAAAAATGATAAGCAGTGATGTGGTGTTGATCAAGGCAAAAGACTCAGCAGAATTGGTTCAAAAATATTCAGGTAAACTTAAGGATAAGATCGTGATGGTTTATTCAAAAGATACTTTGCGTCCTTCTTTTACAGCCGATGCTGATCGCTTTACAGATGTGCAACTGGAAAAAATGGCAAATTCAAAACCCGATACTGCACGCAGACAACAGGGGAATTTAAGTCCTGAACAACTGGCGGCAAGGCGCCAGCAGCAATCATTACAACGCCAGATGGATGGATTTTATAAGCACGAAAAACCAGCCCTGGTTTTAAGTATGAATGGACGGGGAAATGATGGCACCCTGTTTGTACAAAACGGAGGTTCTTATATAAAAGATTCAGCTAGCTATTATGCCTGGGTCATGTTATCCAGTGATGATTACTTAAGGGTACAAAGATTAGTTGATGCCGGAGAACAAGTTCAGATAGAAGCTGATGTTAAAACAAAATTTTATGATACCGACATCAAAGGATACAATGTTGTTGCTGAAATTCCGGGAACCGATCCGATTTTAAAAAATGAGATTGTGATGCTTGGCGGCCACTTAGACAGTTGGCAGGGAGCAACCGGTGCCACAGATAATGCTGCTGGCTGTGCCGTAATGATGGAAGTGTTACGGATTATTAAGGCTACCGGCCTTCAGCCAAAAAGAACCATCCGTATTGCCTTATGGAGTGGAGAAGAACAGGGGTTATTGGGTTCGCGCAATTATGTTAAAAATCATTTTGCCGATCCTGCCGACATGATTTTAAAACCAGATCATGAAAAAATTTCGGCTTATTATAATTTAGATAATGGTACCGGAAAGGTTCGTGGTATTTATTTACAGGGCAATAAAGAGGCTGGCCCCATCTTTGCCAAATGGCTGGAACCCTTTTATGACCTGGATGCAAAAACGATTACCATTGATAATACCGGGGGAACCGATCACCAGGCATTTGACGCCATCGGCATTCCCGGTTTTCAGTTTATTCAGGATGTATTAGAATATGATACCCGTACACATCATACCAATATGGATACCTATGATCATTTGGTGCCGGCAGATCTGAAACAAGCCGCAACCGTTATTGCTTCTTTTGTTTATAACACCTCACAACTTGAACAAAAAATACCCAGGAAAGAATTACCCAAAGCCAGAGGTAGCGGAGGTCGCAATTTTTAACTACAAACAGGAAGTTACAAAAAGGACACATTTAAAATGTGTCCTTTTTTATTAAAAACAGATGATGTTCCATCTGACCAGAATTAATCTATCCAACAACTTCTTTCTTTTCTTTTGCCACGGTAATTCTTGTGAATTCTGAACCGCTGAAAATTTTAGCCAACCTGTTATCATTTGTTTTTTTCCACTCCGGAATATGGGTTTCAGAAACAATACGCCAGAAATTTTTAGCCTTTAAATCTTCGTAATCAGGTGAATCCACAAAAATGCCTACAATTGTATTACGTTTTTTAAATTCAATTTTAATATTGGTTTTAGAGAGGTGAACCGGCTCTAAAAACTTTGAGATCATTTCGTTTACCATATATTAATTTCTTGCAAATGTAGGCTAATTAAGGCTCTTAACCGAATTTATTTAATATCGAACTGTTTTAATGCAGAACCACTCTATTTTGGGCAACTGTTTTTTTAAACCCGGTAACATACAGCATTGATATTCATGCCTGCACCAACAGAAGCAAATAAGATCAAATCTCCTGTACTCAATGTGTGTTGGGGCATCAATCCCTTTTTAACCATATCATATAAGGTTGGTACAGTAGCAACAGAACTGTTACCCAGGTATTGGATACTCATGGGCATAATGTTTTCTGGTATAGTGGTAATACCATAGAGTTTATATAGTTCCTTAATAATAGCTTCATCCATTTTTTCATTAGCTTGATGAATAAATATTTTTTTTACATCCCCAATATTGACGCCGCTCTTATCCAAACAGATCTTCATCGCTTCAGGTACATGTTTCATGGCATATTCATATACTTTTCTGCCTTTCATTTTAATATAACGGATTCTGGGATCAGAATCGGGATAATTAGATTTGCCCATATGCAAATACTGAACCTCATCGCCACAATGAGATTGAATACTTGAGCCCAAAATTCCTGATTGGGTTTCGCTGCTCAGTTTCGACTCCAATACACAAGCGCCTGCACCGTCGGAAAAAATCATACTGTCACGGTCATAGTCATCCAATACCCGGGATAAGGTTTCGGTACCAATGACCAAACATTTTTTTGCAATGCCAGCTTTAAAATACGCATCGGCCTGAATGACACCCTGTATCCAGCCCGGGCATCCAAATAAAATATCATAAGCTACGCAGGACGGGTTTTTAATTTTTAAAGCGTGTTTTACACGGGATGCGAGTGCCGGTAATACGTCGGTTTGAATGGTATGTTTTATTACATTCCCAAAATTATGAGCCACAATAATCTGATCTAGTGTTTCCGGATCACAACCCGCATCTTCAATGGCTTTTTGAGCAGCAATAGCAGCCATATCCGAAGAATCCATACTGGAAGGCGCATATCTGCGTTCTTCTATGCCTGTTATTTTTTTGAATTTTTCTACAATGATCAGGGGGTCAATATCTAAAGCCTTATTATCCTCGGCAAAAAATTGATGACCGGCAAAATCCATATTTGTTTTCACAAAATCAGGAATATAACACCCCGAACCGGTTATCACTGTTACATTAATATGCTGCATAAAAAAAATTAAGCCCTGCTGGATTTGAGGTAAAAAATATAAATGAAGTTACCGATTTATCATTCGTTTACCAAGATTTTAAAGAAATGATTTTGCAGATTGTGAAGAAGAATAGTACTAAGTTTGATCAAAAATAATGGTATGCAAAATTGGCCCTGTGTTTTTTTAGTATTGAGCAGCCTGTTACTATGTACCCCTGTTAAATCACAGAAAACCATTTCTATACCCGCCTACACAGCGTATGCTGTTCCTGCAGATGAAAGCACTGAAACCGATGACAGCGACCTGTTTTCGATAAACAATGGTATTCATAACTGGACAAACCCCAAGCAGCAAATACAATTTAATTTTAAAATTCGCAACAAAGGTGAACTACAGATTTCTTTTTTTACAAAAAACAAGCAACCCGGAAGCAGAGTTTCGGTTTCAGTTGCCGGTAAAGTATTTACGGTGATGGTACCTCAATCCAATAGTTTTCAATTGGTTAAAATAGGGACTGTTCAGATAATCGATAGCGGATTTTATGTACTTACGATTTCTTCTTCCCAAAAAAACACAGCGCTTATTGCTGATATAAAATCACTGGAACTGAATGGAGAAGCTGCAAAAAATATACATTTTAATGCCAACGCCAGGAGGAATGCGGCTTCCGTTCATTTACTTTATCCCGTGCCGGATAGTTTAAGAATTATTTCCTTTTATAATGAAATCAACATTCCTGAAGGCAGTGATGCACTACATAGCTATTTTATGGCCTGCGGTTTTGCCCGGGGTTATTTTGGCATTCAGGTTATCAGTAAAACAGAACGGCGGGTTATTTTTTCTGTTTGGGATGCAGGCAATGAAACGGCTGACAGAAATAAAGTAGCAGACGACAATAAAGTGAAGCTTATTGCAAAAGGCGAAGATGTTTTTGCTGACGGCTTTGGCAATGAGGGAACAGGTGGCCACAGTCATTGGGTTTTTAACTGGAAAACAAATGAGACCTATAAATTTTTAGTCACTGCTTATGCAGACAGTGTTTCAAACAGCACTACCTATACCGGTTATTTTTTTATACCAGACATACAGAAATGGAAAATGATCGCCAGTTTTAAAGCACCAAAAGATGGAAAGCCAATTCGGAAATTATATTCTTTTGTTGAGAATTTTTGGGGTGCAAACGGACAAGTTTTCCGCAAAGCCTATTTTGGCAATCAATGGGTAAGACATGAAAATGGGGCCTGGCATCAATTAACTTTAAGTAAATTTAGTTATGATGCTACCGGCAAAGCGGGAGACAGAATTGATTATGGGGCAGGCACAGAAAATAATATGTTCTATTTATGGAACGGTGGATTTAAATCTTCAAATACCCAATTTAATGACAGCTTTATCAGACAGGCAAGTATTGAAAAACCGGCAATTGACTTAAATAAAAATGCGGATAGTTTAACTGAAGCCCAACTTGAGCACGACATCATATTAGACGCCATTAGAAAAGGACAATTTGATACCACCGGAAGTATTAACGGTGTTTATTATAAAATACTGAAACCAGGCTCCGGTGACCAGGTTGCCCTTTCAGATACCATTGTTGTTTTTTATAAAGGGCAATTATTAAATGGTACCCTATTTGATGAGACAAAACAAATACCCGCCCGTTTTCCATTGAACCGCTTAATTAAAGGTTGGCAGATTGCGCTTCCCTTTTGCAAACAGGGTGGTAAAATAAGGCTCATTATACCTTCAGCTTCAGGTTATTCTATCAAAAATTCAGGTATCATCACACCCAACAGTATTTTGGTTTTTGAGGTGGAAGTCGTTGACATTAAAAAACAACAGTAAACCTGATTTAATAAAAAATCTTACAATTTGCATAAAAACACTATATTTGCGCATTATTAATACAATACAATTAAAAAAATGGACACTAAACAACAAGGCACCGTTAAGTTTTTCAATTCTGAAAAAGGATTCGGTTTTATTAAGCACAATGACTCAAACAAAGAAACTTTCGTTCACGTAAGTGGATTAATAAGCGATATTAAAGAAGGCGACAGCGTTGAGTTCGATTTGCAGGAAGGCAAAAAAGGAATGAACGCAGTTAATGTGCAGGTTGTAGGATAAAACCTATTCATCAAAACCTTTCAGGGCTATTCAGTTATGAGTAGCCCTTATTTTTTGCATTTTTTTTACACCCTGAAATTTTTTAAAAAAAATAAACAAATGGGTATTGCTGTGTGTTTATAGATAATTTTACAGTCAAAAATAAATTTAACTATGAAAAGATTTTACATGTCGCTTGTTTGCCTGATAAGTTCTGGATTGGCCTTTTCACAGGCATCGCTGAAACTTGCCAATGGCCAAAAAATAGTTATTGAAAGTTCAACAACTATTGAAGCCAGTTTGGCCATGGGTATGGAATTAAACAGCACCTCAACTGCTGTAAATGCCCTGGAAGTAAAATCCATGACAGACAAAAATTACAGCATCAGTAATACCATGACAAAATTGAAATTAACTATGAATATGATGGGGCAGCCCAGTTTATATGACTCTGAAAATAAGGAAGGCAATAATGCAGAAATGGCAAAAGTATTTGACGACAGATTGAATAACCCTGTTGATATTACTATTGACAACAGGACGGGCATGGCCGTTACAGAAACTAAAACGGTAAAGAAAAAAGAGGCCGAAGAAACAAACCCGGCAGATGATTTAATAAAGATGTTTTCTAATAATTCGGATGAGGCTATCGTTGAAGGCGCATTTGAAATTATACCAATTGGCAAGACAATTGGTGATCGTTGGGCTGATACGACTATTGCAAAAGAAATGAAAATGATTAGAACTTATAACCTTAAATCAATTACTGGAAATGAGGCGGTTATTCAGTTAGAGATCAATTCCTCATCTGTAAATAAATTAGATTTTCAGGAAATGGAGTTTGAAATTAAAAGCGAAACGAAAACCAAGTCCGAAATAATTTCGGATATCTCCACTGGATTAGCCAAGCAAAGGACAAGCAGTACAGACATCACTGGGAGTATTCAAATGATGGGTCAGGATATGCCAATCAGCGCCAAAGTAAACACGACCACCATTTATAAATAAAAAGGGTCTGTTTTTTTAAGCAGTGTATAATAGCCTATGGCTGTTAAAAAACACAGGCCCCCAATGATCCACCATAAATTAGTAAACCCTGTAGCATAAGCTATCTGTGTACCTCCTGTGCTTCCAATGATTTGGGCTGTACTCCAGGCCATTGTATAATAAGCCGCATATTGGCCACGGTTTCCTTCGGTACTTCTAGAAATATAATAGGAATTCATAAAAGGCATGGCGATCATTTCGGCAAAAGTGATCAATAACATACACAGCATGGCAATGACAAAGCCTGATATAAATGGCAAATGCAAAGTAAAATAAGCTAAGCCCATTATGGCTGTACCAATGGCCATTAAACGGAGATAAGGACTCCTGCCCTCCAGTTTAAATACAATCACCATTTCAAATAAAGCAATGATCAGTCCATTCATAGCCATTAAAACGCCAATCCAAAATTCATTGATATGTAATCCTTCCTTAAAAAACAAAGGCATAGTAGTAAATAGCTGAAAAAAACAAATGGCAAATAAAATTTGTAACCCAATAAAATACATGAATGTTTTATCCGTATAAGCCGGTTTTGCTTTACTTTTTACAACTGCAGTTCTTTTAATATTTTGCTGTTGTACAAGGCTTACTTTAGGTAATAACCAGATCAATAAAAAGGCCGCACAAATATTGGTACACCCATCAACCCAAAATAATAAATGATAATTAACAGATGCCAGAAAACCACCCAAAGCCCCGCCAATGCCCCAGCCCAGATTTATAGCCAGTCGTACAATTGAAAAAGCCTGTGTACGATTTTGTGCCGTACTGTAATGTGCAACTGCAGTTGCATTGGCCGGCCGAAAGGATTCATTGACCATACTCAGAAAAAAAGTACAAATACAAATAGACATATAGCTATTCATTTGTCCGAGCGTAATAAAAAGCATACCTCCACAGAGTAATGCAAAAAACTGGGTATAATAAAAGCCAAACCGGTCGCTTATTTTTCCGCCTAAAAATGCGCCTATTAAAGAACCTATACCATAGATGGCCACTACAAAACCTGCCTGTTTGGTGGTATAACCTATGTGTTTACAATACAAAGTCATAAACGGCAAGACCATTGTACCACAGCGATTGATCAGCATCACAATGGCCAGCAGCCACATGCGGCGGTTTACGCCGTTGTACGCATTTCGATATAAATTGACGGTGGCATTAAACATAAAAAATGGTTGCAAAGGTAAATTATGGCAGATTTTTCAGTATTTCAAAAACCTATTTTATTTTTCCGTTATTAGCAATTGAGTAAGTGGTAACAACCGGCAGCTTCATGTACAGAAAAATGATCTTTAGTTTTTAATATGATCTTCTAAATTTTCTCAACTGTTTCACGTTGGCAACATAACATGTACAGATTTCAAGCATTAAAATCATTGGTTTTAGGCATGTGGTTTATGCCCAGTTTATAACTGTTGGGTGGAATGGCCAGTTTTCTGAGTTTGGTATCCATCCAGGCGCCGTCTATCGTAATTTCGGCAGCCAGTGTATCCCCATTTATCCATAACTCATGAACCATTGACCAGCGGCTGGCATCAGCGTTGCACCTACTCAGTTTTAAAAACACCCATAATTCATCTTCAAATTTTATTTCCCTTTTAAACAAACAGGTTTCCTTGAAAATGACCGGGGCTATATTTTTTTCAATCATCACTGCAGGCGTTATGCCATGCTGTGTTAAAAACATCATGCGGCAATACCCCCCAAAATCATAATATTTTGAATGCAATACATGAAAATTAGGATCAAGGTCAGCCCAGCGTATTTCTATCTTTTTGGCGTATTCCTGCATGATTTAAAAATTTTTTTTGTTAAAAAAACATCCCCGAAAATCAGGGATGTTTTTAAAAACTATTTATAAAGTATCTCGTAATATTCCTTTGCCATTCGGTTACTGTCAAACTGCCAACGCACATCCCGCATACCGTTTTTTGTTATCTCGCGCCACACTTCAGGATTATCATAATACAAAGGCAATACCTGATTTTCTAATATCTCATACAACTTATTTAAATCATACTCATCCTGCTCATGTACACTTATATTTTCATAATCAATAGGCGGTACCACAAAGCCGTTATTTCCATGATTTATAAATTCACAGATCCAACCGTCATGTGTACTGCAATTTACAGCCCCATTCATAGCTGCAGTCATTCCACTGGTACCGCTGGCTTCGCGTGGTACTCTTGGATTATTTAACCAAAGATCTGATGCCTGTTTTAATCTTTTACTTAAGCCCAGTTCATAGCCAACACAAACAGCTACATTATCGTATTTCTTGCTCAGATGTACCAGCATATTAAAATCGCTTATAGCCGGATAATCAACAGGGTATGGCTTTCCGGCCCAAATTATCTGTACAGGGTATTTGGGATTATTTAATAAGGCTTCAAATCTTTCTTCGTCACGTGTTAGTAGCTCTGCTCTTTTATATCCTGCAAAACGGCGAGCCCAAACAATAGTGAATACCGCCGGATCTAAAAGTTTACCAGTTTGATCGGCAACGACATCAAAGGCCCGTTTTTTTAAAAAATTTTTTCGGTCAATAAATCCCACTTCATTTTGTGCATCCATAAAGCCATATAATTGTTTATCTGCCCAGTAATGCCAGTTTTGGGCATTGGTAATGGCTTTGATTTCGCAGATATCCTCATATTTTTTCCATAGTTCACGGCTCACTTCACCGTGTAATTGACTGACGCCATTTGCCAGTTTGGCAAACCGTAATGCTGCCAGAGAATGATTAAACAGATCCCCTTCCATACCGGTTAGTTGTCTCACTTCTTCCAATTTCATACCGCAGAAATAACCCATTTTTTCACATAGATAAATATCATGTTTTTCGTTTCCGGCTTCTTCGGGTGTATGTGTGGTAAAGACAAGACGTTTTTTTACCTCGCTACTTTTCCCATATTTTTTCAGCAGATAAAAAGCGGCACTAACCGCATGTGCTTCATTTAAATGATACAATTCAGGATTAAAATTTAATTCATCCATTAATTTTGCGCCGCCAACACCCAATAAAATAAACTGAGCCACTTTTGTAGCCACGTTAGCGTCATATAACCGGTGGGTAATGGTTTGAGAAACATAATCATTTTCCGGGAGATCGGTACTCAGTAAAAATAAAGGGGCCGATTTAAAAGTTTCGGGATTCAGGTACAGTACTTTTACCCAAACCGGGTGTTCGTGAATATCAATTTGAAATTTGATACCGGTATCTTCCAGAAAATTATAAATTTTTTCATTCCACTGTACCTGCAGGGTTTGATCTTGGTTTCTGGCCTGGTCATAATAGCCATATTTCCATAAAATGCCAATCCCTACTAAATTCTGACGTAATTCATAGGCACTGCGCATATGAGAACCGCTTAAAAATCCCAAACCGCCGCTGTAAATTTTTAATGGCTGACTAACTGCAAATTCCATAGAGAAATAGGCAATGCGTTTACGATATTGGTCGTCGATAGTATAAGGTACCTTAAAAGAAGAAAAATTCATAATGGGTTAAATTGTTTTGAGTCGCAATATTACCGAAAATTCAGACAAATCAATATGTCAATAATACACATTATTCATTTTCCAGTATCGCCGTCACTTCAATCTCTATCAATAAATCATCATGTATCAGTTTTGATACCGCAACCAGGGTAGAAACAGGTTTGATATTTTTAAAAAATTCGCCATGTGCTTTTCCGGCTTCTTCCCATCTGGACATATCAGTAATGAACATTCTTGTTCGTACCACATCGGCTAAAGTGGCTCCGGCTTCATGCAGCGCTTTTTCAATTTTCTTAAAGATGAAAACCGTTTGTGCATACATATTGCCTTTACCTATCAATTTATCAGCATCAAAAGCCGTAGTACCAGCTACTTCAATGATATTACCAACACGTATAGCACGGGAGTAACCTACAACATCTTCCCAAGGCGAGCCTGAGCTTATTTTTTTTCGCATCAATATCGTTTTAAGCACAATGTACAATTAGCTGCAAATTTATCGGCCCAATTAAAATTTCGGCAATTAAAATAATATTTTTAGATTTGTCTAAAATATATTTTACCCAATATGCATTTTACCATCAGTGAAGAAAATTATATCAAGGGGATTTTTCACTTACAACAGGAAACGGGTTTGGTTAATACCAATTCATTGGCTGCAGAAATGCATACCCGGGCTGCTTCAGTTACCGATATGCTGAAAAAATTAAAAGCCAAAAAACTGTTGCAATATGAAAAGTATAAAGGGTTTAAATTAAATGAAGCAGGCCTAAAAGCAGCTTTAGTCGTTGTGCGTAAACATCGGTTATGGGAATTTTTTTTAGTTGATAAATTAAAATTCGACTGGGACAGTGTTCATGCTATTGCAGAAGAACTGGAACATATCAGCAGTGAAGAATTGGTAAACAGGCTTGCTCAGTTTTTGGGCGATCCCGCTTTTGATCCCCATGGCGACCCCATACCGGACAAACATGGGTCCATTCCGGTCATCTATCAAAAAATACTCAGTACGGTCCCATTAAAAAAATCGGTTACCGTTAGTGCTGTCAGCAACCAATCAACACAAATGCTGGAAATGCTCAAACATTATCACATTGCACTTGGTACTCAACTAATGATACTCAAAAAATTTGAATTTGATGGCTCGCTTGAAATAAAAGTCTTAAAACAAAACGCCTGTATCATTAGTGAACAGGTTGCTAAAAATATTTTTGTACATGATATGGGGAAAACAAAATAATAATGCGTCATTAAGTGAAGTACATGAAACGGTTGATACCACTGCAAAAAAAGCGGGGTGGAGCCGTATATTTTCCTTTTTAGGACCGGCCTATCTGATCAGTGTAGGCTATATGGACCCCGGCAACTGGGCTACAGACCTGGCGGGTGGAAGTAAATTCGGCTACAGCCTCATCTGGATATTATTGATGAGTAACCTGATGGCCTTATTATTACAGGGACTATCGGCCAGATTAGGTATAGTAAGAGGCCGGGATCTGGCACAGGCCAACAGGGAAACTTATCCCAAACTAATTAATTTTATTTTATATTTATTGGCAGAAATTGCCATTGCTGCCTGCGATCTTGCAGAAGTATTGGGTATGGCTATTGGCATACAATTATTAACAGGTTTGCCCTTAATTTGGGGCGTTTCAATAACGGTGCTCGATACCTTTCTTTTGCTTTTTTTACAACGCCTGGGTATTCGAAAAATGGAAGCCTTCATCATCACCCTTGTTGCTGTAATTGGTATCTCCTTTTTAGTTGAAATTATTTTAGCCCGTCCGAATATGGGTGAATTGGTTACCGGATTTATTCCATCGGTACTTAATGACGAAGCCTTGTATATCGCCATAGGTATTATAGGTGCTACGGTAATGCCACATAATCTTTACCTGCACTCGGCACTTGTTCAAACCCGAAAAATTGACCGTACTGATGCGGGCATCAAACAGGCGTTAAAATTTAACCGCATTGACACCACCATCGCTTTAAACCTCGCCTTTTTTGTAAATACAGCCATTTTGGTGGTCGCTGCTACTGTGTTTTATAAAACCGGTAATACGCATGTGGCAGAAATTAAAGAAGCACACCGCTTATTACCTGCCTTTTTAGGTAATCTGGCCCCTGTTTTATTTGCCATTGCATTAATTGCAGCCGGACAAAGCAGCACCATCACCGGCACATTGGCTGGTCAAATAATTATGGAAGGCTATTTAAGTTTACGCATCAACCCACTTCTAAGAAGATTATTAACAAGACTTGTTGCTATTATTCCTGCTTTAATAGTTATTTTTATTTATGGCGAAGACCATGTTGATGCCCTGCTGATATTAAGCCAGGTTATTTTGAGTTTACAACTTGGCTTTGCCATTATACCACTCATTCATTTTGTAAGTGATAAAAAAACAATGGGTAAATTTGCCATAAATCCTTTTACAAAAATTGCTGCCTGGCTAATTGCATCTGTGCTTGTATTTTTAAACTTAAAAATGTTGGCAAACGAAATGAGCACCCTCTTCATACATGGTGCTTTTTGGCAAAAGGCCCTACTGAGTTTAGGTGCTTTAATCTGTATAGCACTCTTAGTTTACATCATCATCTATCCATTTATTACAAAATCAAAAACTACGGGCACCATTACCATACACCCCGAAATTAATAGACTTAAAAACCTGGTCATACCCAGTTTTAATAACATAGCCATAGCCTTAGATTTTAGTGAGAACGATGAAAAATTATTGGCCTACGCACTGGGACAGGGTAAAGAAAATGCCCGGTTTCTTTTAATTCACATTGTTGAAAGTGCCTCTGCCAAGGTTTTTGGGGATGAGAGTGATGATTACGAATCGCGAAAAGACAAGGAACACCTGGATAATTATATTTTGCAATTAAAAGCACAGGGAGTTACAGCTACCGGTTTTCTTGGCTATAAAAACAGGGCAA
>CANKNL010000066.1 GCA_947483345.1 Chitinophagaceae bacterium
CGATGCCGTATTAAGTTCAATTGTTGCACACTATCTTTTCAAAAAATATCCATACAAAGGCGAAGGTTTTTTAACAGAAATGAGAAGTAAGATGGTTAACCGCCAAAAACTAAATGATATTGCTTTAAAAATGGGACTTAAAAAAATTACCTTTTACAATAAATATGATAATGCACTAAAGATCTCTCAGATCTTTGGTAATACCCTGGAGGCCTTAATAGGAGCAGTTTACCTCGATAAAGGATATGCAGGCACCCATAAATGGGTTGAGCAATTCATCATTATGCCGCATATGTTTATTGATGATTTGGAGGATGTGGAAATCAATATTAAAAACAGACTTTATGGGTGGGCAAATAAAAATGGTAAATCCCTTGAGTTTGAAACCCTGCATGAAAAATTTGAGAATGGCCGCAGATTGTTTACCATTGGTGCAACAGTAGATGGTGAACTGATTGCCGAAGCAAAAGGATTTAATAAAAAAGATGCCAGCCAGATTGCAGCACAACTTGCAGTGGATAAATTAGGATTATAAAATAGTTTCTTGTTGTTCTGATTCTCGTTGTTTAAATTTAAGTGCTTACAATTGATTATATCCTTTGGCAAGCCAAGCACGAGAAACGCTAATACGATTAACGAGAAACAAGAAACGCATATTATGACTTTTGGAATACTTGGAAGTGGAAGCTGGGGAACAGCCATAGCAAAGATCTTAACCGATAACGGAAACACCATTTATTGGTGGAACAGAAGTGAAACACATATAAAATATATACAGGAGCGCCATCATAACCCGCAATATTTATCAGCAGCTCACCTCGACACTTCAAAAATAAAACTGACCACCAATCCGGCAGAAGTGATCGCGAACAGCGATTGTATTGTAATCGTTATCCCATCTGCTTATACTGATGATGCCTTGTGTGGTCTTGACAGGGATATTTTTTCTGGAAAGAAGATCGTTTCTGCTATAAAGGGCATTTTGCCCGATACCAATCTATTGCTGAATGAATATCTTAAAAAGGAATTTAATGTGGAGATTAGTAATTACTTTACCGTGCTTGGTCCCTGCCATGCAGAGGAAGTGGCTGCTGAAAAATTATCATATCTGACTTTCACAGGAATTGATGAAGCCGTTACCCATGACATTGCAGCCTGTTTTAAAACCCATTATTTAAACACTGTTGAAAATAATGATATCTATGGTGTGCAGTTTGCTGCCGTGTTAAAAAATATTTATGCGGTTGGTGCCGGTATCACACATGGCCTCGATTATGGAGATAATTTTTTAAGCGTATTCATTGCTAATTGTGCTGATGAAATGGCCGGCTTTTTAAAGAAAGCGGGTATTAAGAATATCGAAGTGGGCCATACCGAAATCCATCTTGCTGCAAAAGGACAGCGTGCAAACAATTATGCAGCTTCGGTTTATCTGGGCGATTTGTTGGTTACCTGTTACTCACTTCACAGCCGAAACCGGGCTTTTGGCAATATGATTGGCAAGGGATATTCGGTTAAAGGTGCACAATTAGAAATGAGTATGGTTGCCGAAGGTTATAATGCCGCTAAATGTATACACCATATCAACCAAAAAATTATGGCCGATTTGCCTATTGCAGATACCGTTTATCAAATTTTATGGAAAAATCTGCCCGCCATGGAAGGATTTAACAGAATTGAACAAAATTTAGTATAAACAAGGTTTAACTTTAATAGTGAAAATAATGATATGCCTTTCTCATTTTCAAATATCAGCCCCACAGCCATAATAGTGATGGTGCTTTGTTTAACTGTTGCAGAATTGGTTAAGTATGGGCGACGGTGTTATGGCCACTCAAAAAAATAAGTCAGCAGCAATCCCATCCGCAAATAATTTTCCATCCCTGGTTAAAATAAGTTTATGGTTTACCAACTTCAACTTCCCTGTATTTATATATTTGTTGCCTAATACGTTAATCCTGTTGCTCTTTTCAGCGCCAAAAATGGCACTGGCATAGTCTAGGTCTAATCCTTCCATAGTTCTCAATGAGGTCATGATATATTCATTCAACTGCTGTGTTTCGGTAAGGATTTCTTCTTCAACCGGAATAATATTTTTTTGCAATGATTGAATGTATAAAGCATTGTTGGCCACATTCCACCTTCTGCTCTTGCCATCAAAGGCATGTGCTGCAGGCCCAAATGCATAATAACTTTCGCCCAACCAGTAACTGCTGTTGTGCCTGCTCCTTAAACCGGGCATGGCAAAATTACTGATCTCATAATGTTCATATCCGGCTTGTTCCATCCAATCCATTAATAATAAAAACTGACGCGCCTGTTTTTCAGAATCCACAGGTGCTTTTTTATGCAGGGCAATCATTTTATCCAGTGCAGTCTTTGGCTCAACCGTTAA
Organism: Chitinophagaceae bacterium; assembly: GCA_947483345.1. Taxonomy (GTDB): domain Bacteria; phylum Bacteroidota; class Bacteroidia; order Chitinophagales; family Chitinophagaceae; genus Ferruginibacter. The sequence goes on from CANKNL010000066.1 coordinate 2,396, forward strand.
AGCATAACACGAAATATGCGGAATCTTTTTTTCAATGGCCAGCTGTACATTTTTTGCCCATTCACCATCACTTAAAAGGGGGGAGCCGTAAATTAAATCAACTGAAAAATTTGTAAAATCTGATTGTCTTATCAGGTCAATACAGGCCATCGATTCTGCTGCTGTATGTGCCCTGTTCATCCATATTAATTCTTCATCCAAAAAACTTTGTATGCCTACACTTAACCTGTTTATGCCAAGGCCTTTCCATGCCGTTAATTTTATTTCGGTAATATCGTCAGGATTTGCTTCCAGCGTTATTTCCATATCATCAGCAAAAACAAAACGTGTATGTAAAGCATCAAAAATCAATTCTAATTCTTCAATGCTTAATAGGCTTGGTGTACCTCCTCCAAAATATAATGTTGAAATGACTTTCGTTTTGTTTCTCCTGTCAATATTTTCCAATTTGCTTTCCGCTGAGGAATGGTTAGCATTTTCCTGGAATGTGGTGGTTAGTTGTATTTCCTTTACAATGGCCTCAATCATCTTTTCTTTTTGCCCCATGGAGGTGGAAAAATGAAAATTGCAATAATGACAGGCTTGTTTGCAAAACGGAATATGTATGTAAATGCCCGGCAAAGATTTTTAGTTTTAGACCCGATAAGTATCGGGATATTATTTTAGATTTGATTTGTAATGACGCCTGTTAAATTCAAATGTTATAAAATTTCATTTTCTGTATTATTATGTACAGTTATTTTACTGTCTGGCTTAACTGTTCAGGCACAGGCATTAAAAAATACCGGCTATCAGTTAAAAATTAATTTCATTGATAAAGATAGTGCCTTTAATGTACAGCCTTTAAAATTACAAACCGCTTTTGCAAACAGGTCACTTTGTAACAGCTATGTTTTGGACCTAAGTTCTTTTTTAAGTTCAAAGGGTTATCCAACGGCATCGATCGACAGCATTTTTGAGGATGATCTTGTTACAACTATAAATTTATTTTTAGGCAAACAATACCAATGGATAAAATTAATCCCGGATGGTATTGAAAAAGCAGCCCTGGATGACGGTCGTTTTAAAGAACGTGATTATGCCGGTAAACTACTCAATATGCAGCAATTACTACAGTTGCAGCAGCGGGTTTTAAATTATTATGAAAAAAATGGTTATCCGTTTGCAGAAATATTTTTAGACAGCATCCGGCTTGATGATAATAAAATGAATGCATTGCTCAGATCTAAAAAAGGGCCTTTATATCATATTGATAGTATGCGGATTTTTGGAAAAGCATCCATCTCTAAAAATTTTTTAAGTCATTATTTGGCAATACCCAATGGCAGTTTATACAATAAAGAAAAACTGGAACAGGTTAGTAAACGCATATTGGAATTGCCCTATTTGCAGGAAGTACAGCCAAATGATATGACGCTATTAGGTACTGGTTCAATCCTTAATCTATATTTGGCTCATAAAAGAAGCAGTCAGGCCAATTTTTTAATTGGCTTTTTGCCCGGTGCCGGCCAGTCGGGCAAATTGCAATTAACGGCAGATGTTAACCTGGATTTAAAAAATGCGTTAAAAAATGGGGAGACTATTTTATTTAAATGGCAACAATTACAGCCCAAATCCCCCAGGTTAAATATAGGGTTTCAGCAGCCATATATTTTTAATTCCAGTTTCGGATTTGATTTTATGTTTGACCTGTTTAAAAAAGACTCTACATTTTTGCAGGTCAATGCACTGGCAGGGTTACAGTATCTGCTATCTGCTAACCAGGTTGGTAAAGTATTTGTACAGTGGCAAAATAGCTTTTTATTGGGCACAGGTGTAGATACCAATCTGGTGAAACTTACCAAAAAACTACCTCCTAATATTGATGTAACGGCTGTAAATGTTGGATTGGATTTTGAATGGAATAAAACGGATTATCGTATTAATCCCCGAAGCGGTAACGACATAAAAATAATGGCTGCAGTTGGTATAAAAAATATTAAAAAAAATAGCGAAATTCTAAATTTAAAAGATCCGGTTTTTAATTATGCCGGTTTATATGATTCTGTAAAAACACGGTCATATCAGTTCCGGATAAAACTGGGCGCCAGTCATTTTTTTCCGGTAGGTAAACAGGCCACAGTAAAATTAGCCATTAACGGAGGGCTGTTTATCAGTCCCAGTACATTTAGAAACGAGCTTTTTCAGATCGGGGGTTATAAACTCCTCAGGGGTTTTAGTGAAGAAAGTATTTATGCAACACAATATGCTGTATTAACGGCCGAGTACCGTTACCGGCTTGCATTGAATTCCTTTTTATTTGGTTTTGCAGATGGGGGAGTGGTTAAAAATAAGTATCAAGCCGTAAATCTGACTAATAATTTTATAGGGTTGGGTTTGGGGCTGGCGTTTGAAACTAAATTTGGATTATTAAATATCAGTTATGCCGCGGGCAAACGAAATGATGTTAAACTAAACATACGGGAAGCCTCCAAAATTCATTTTGGGTATGTCAATTACTTTTAAAATTGTCAGTTTCAGCAGCTACTTTTGTAACAAATAATTTTTTGTGCGGCCATTTTTTTTAATCCATTTGTGCTTGTTCTATTTCTCTGCAACCTTGTGTGCCCAATCTGTCGATTCAGTCATTTTAAAAAAAGATACTTTTCAAATCAGTACCGATTCTGTTAATCCCATTAGCCATTTGATGTCATACCGGCCTGTGTTTAAGCTTAAGAATAAACTGTTAAATACCGATACAGAACCGATTTCATTTGCGGTTCAGTTTAAAAAAACACAATCAAAGGATCCCCTTTTTTATCTGATAGTCGTCATGGTATTCATGTTGGCCTCTTTAAAATATGCTTATCACCGGTATTTTACAAACCTGTTTAGGGTGTTTTTTAATACCTCACTGCGGCAAAGCCAATTAACCGATCAGTTATTACAGGCTAAATTACCGTCCTTGCTTTTTAATCTTTTTTTTGTTATTTCCGGCGGATTATTTATATATATTCTGTTATCTTATTTTCATTTAATCAGTGGAGATAGTAAATGGGTATTTATCTTTTTCTCCATGGTATTGATGGGATTAATTTATTTTTTAAAATTTTGTACACTTAAATTCACCGGATGGATCACCGGTTTAAAAGACGCCACCAACACGTATTTATTTGTTCTATTTCTCATCAACAAAATCATTGGTATTTTTTTGGTTCCTTTTATTATTATTCTATCCTTTTCAGATTATGCCATTGTTAGTTTTGCCGTGCCGATTTCACTAATAAGCATTGGCATTTTTATTTTATTACGTTTTTTCAGATCTTATGGGTTAATACAGAATCAATTAAAAATCAGCCGGTTTCATTTTTTCTTATATATTATGGGGGTTGAAATATTGCCGCTTTTGTTGATTTACAAGGGCTTAATGATTTATTTGAGTAAAAACCTTTAATTTTGTGTTACCACAGCGGTTAAAGATTATGGTTAAAAATGGTTCAATACATACTGTTCCCTCCCGTAAAACAGTAAAAAAAGTACTCATTACCCAACCAAAGCCGGATGGTGATAAGTCTCCGTATTTTGATTTGGCAAAAAAATATAATCTGAATCTCGATTTTCATCCCTTTATAGTTGTGGATGGGATTCAGGCCAAAGAATTCCGCAAACAAAAGATTGACATTGCCAGTTACTCAGCAGTTATTTTCACCAGCCGCAATGCCATTGATCATTTTTTCCGTATTTGTGATGAAATGAAGATCAATATATCACAGGAAACAAAATATTTCTGCATTACAGAGGCTGTTGCCCTTTACCTTCAAAAATTTATTCTATATCGAAAGCGTAAAGTTTTTTACAGCGCAGATGGCACCAACAAATGTTTATTTGATGTTATTAATAAGCATAAGGATAATGAAAAATTTCTTTATCCCTGTTCAGAATCTTTTGACAGTGGTATAACCAATTGGCTTATTATGCACAATTGTGAACATGCTACACCGGTGTTATATAAAATTATCAGTAATGATATTACTGAAGTAATAGCCAGAAATTATGATGTGATTTGTTTTTTTACGCCCGGCGGTGTAAAAAGCCTGATGGAGAATTTTCCGAAATTTAAGCAAAACGGTACCACCATCGCTGCATTTGGTGCCAATACATTTAAAGCCGCTGAAGAGGCAGGCCTGATATTGCATATAAAAGCGCCTCAACCCCAGGCACCCAGTATGGTAAGCGCATTGGAAATTTATCTTTCTTCTCTTAAAAAGAAATGATTGAATTGTCGGGTTTACAAGAAATAGTCAAATTTTTTATGGTCACCAGCTCCAGCTGTTAAATTGCTAGCGGTATTACGGTTAATGGATAGATTAAAGAGGCATTTTTTTATAAATGAACAGGACAGCATAAATTTTACAGCAACACAAGTTCATTTTGTGAATTCTTTAACATTTATAACATTTACAATACTTAAAATTAAAAATAAAAAACCGGAAAGTAAGTTTTCTGTTGAATAGATGGATTTTTTAAAAGGAACCGTTTCTGAAATTTAAAAAGACAGCGGTTTATTTTTTTAATAAACTTTATTCCAATATAAGGAATCGTTAAACCACTTAAATCGTTAATACAGGGATAGGATTTAGCATGTGCAAATTTTTTTATTCCTATACTTGGAGACCAGGTTGATCGGTTTAGATAATTCCTTGCAAGCCTCTCTCAGCCTGCAAAAATCATCATTTGCCTCAGTTGCTAAACCAAGAGCAATATAGTATAAGTTACTACTAAAGGTTCAGCCAGGTTAAAACTGGTTGTAAGGGGTTAAATAATTGAAATTTTACAGCCTAACAAAACCAGTTATTTATTAAATAAAATCAGAATTTAGTAATACATATAATAATAACTGCAAGCCTTTACTGAGGTTGAGAACCGGGTTTTAATACATAACCATTAGCATAAAATTAGAACCAGTATGCACAATATTTGAATTTTTCTATCGTTTACACTTTTCGGGGTTTATTTTACTTATAAAAATATTAATTGAACCAATCATAAAATGATGATAAATCAAAATAATCATTACATTTGCCCAATACCCTCAAAGTTAAAAACAATGAAGTACAGGCTGTTCTATTCAGTAGCTATTATAGCTATCACAACATTAACTACCAGTTGTAACAAATCTGGCAGTAAGTCAAGCGGCGGTTATGCAACCGATAAGGGTCAACTGATTGGGGTTGCTCCGGGTTCTAAATGGAGTTTACCAAAACCTCCCGGAATGGTATATATCCCACCAGGGACTTTCCATATGGGCTCTAGTGATGAAGACATGAGTTATGCACTTACTGCACGTAACAAATCTGTTTCAATAAGCGGATTTTGGATGGATGCCACCGAAATTACAAATAATGAATACCGTCAGTTTACCAATTGGGTAAGAGATTCTATTGGTGCCAAGCTTATGAATTTTGTTAAGCAGGGAACCGATGGTAATGAATCTATTGACTGGAAGAAGGCCAATACCATTAAATGGGGCGACAAAGCAACAATGGAAAAAGTTGATGCTATTATTGTTACGCCAGATAACCGTCTTTTCGGTAAAAAAGAACTGGATGCAACAAAAATTGTATACCAATCAGAAATATTTGATTATAAGGCAGCAGCTCAGAATAAGGATGCCACTATTCCCCGTTCAAAATTTATTATAAAGAAAGCCATTCCTGTTTATCCTGACTCACTTTGTTGGGTTAGAGATTTTGCATACTCATATAATGAGCCAATGGCAAAAAAATACTTTAGTCATCCTGCTTTTGGAAATTATCCTGTAGTAGGGGTTAATTGGAAACAGGCAACTGCTTTCTGCGAATGGCGTACTCATTACCTGAATGCCTATTTAGAATCTAAGAAAAAGACTGCAGAGTCAGACTTTAGATTACCTACAGAAGCGGAGTGGGAATATGCTGCCAGGGGTGGAAGATCACAGGCCGATTATCCATGGGGTGGTTATTATTTAAGAAATAAAAAAGGGTGCCTGTTGGCTAACTTTAAGCCAGGTCGGGGCAATTATCCCGAAGACGGTGGATTTTATACCGTACGGGCAGATGCTTATTGGCCAAATGATTTTGGCTTATATAACATGTCTGGTAATGTTGCAGAATGGACATCGTCATTGTATTATGAAGGGGCATATAATTTCCAACATGATATGAACCCGGATATTAGGTATAATGCTAAAGAAACTGATAAACCCAGGGATAAACGAAAAGTTTTACGTGGGGGTAGCTGGAAAGATGTTGGATATTTCTTAAGAACGGGAACCCGTACTTATGAATATCAGGATACAGCTAAATCTTATATTGGTTTTCGTTGTGTAATTGATTTACCTCCTGCTCAGAAAAAGGGCAAGAAATAATAAATTATTTTCAAGACTAAATCTCTTTGAGCTTACCTGAACACATGTATACAGGTAGGGTATAAATTTTTGTAATTAAACTTTAAATAACCCCACTTAAAACTTTAAAATTTTTAAATCATGTCTCACAACAAAAGATCTTTTTTAACTGTAATTGATGTAGCTGTAAGTGCCGGAGCCGCCGTGATTATATTTGCTGCATGGGCAAAACTTACACACCAGTCTTACGCTGATATGATGTTAACCATTGGTATGTGGACAGAAACCGGCATCTTTTTAGTTTATGCAGTTGTAGAATGGGTGAAACCAAAGCATCATGAAGAAGACGATGAGCCAGTAGATGCCGTTGAAAATCCATCATTACAATCTATGGATAAAATGATGCAGCAGGCAGACATTACGCCAACAAATCTTAAAAAATTAGGCGAAGGATTTCAAAAATTGCAAAGTACCGTTGGCAATTTGCATGAGATTGGAGATGTTGTAAAATCTACAGGTGATTTAAATAATAAAACCAAAGAAGCAACTTCAGCTTTAGGAAATATGACTACAGCATTCGCAAGTAGTGCTGCCACCATGAGTAGTTTCAGTAATGCGGCAGACAGTGCCAAAGGATTTCATGAGCAGGTGCAGGTATTAACAAAAAACCTGGGTTCATTAAATACTATTTACGAGTTGGAATTAAAAGAAAGTAATAACCATTTAAAATCTTTAAATACTTTCTATGGTAAATTGGCAGAAGCCAGCCAGACCATGATGGGTACAGTTGAAGATGCAGGTAAAGCAAAAGAACAAATTAGTGCATTAGCCAATAACCTGGGTAAATTAAACTCGGTTTATGGCAATATGTTGAGTGCTATGCAGGTAGGCCGTTAATTTTAAAAGATTAACCAATACCCCTGGGTTTAGTATTTTTTTATTAAACCATCGTTCAGAGAAAACCATTTTAAACTAAACAATCGTAAATCTTAAATATTATGGCTTTACCTAGAGAGCCCCGGCAAAAGATGATCAACATTATGTATTTGGTGTTGACAGCTATCTTGGCACTGAATGTTTCGGCAGAAGTAATCAATGCCTTTAAAACAGTTGACAAGAGCTTAACAGATTCAAATGCCAATATTGAAAAGGGGAATATTACCATATTTGAATCCCTTGCAGAAAAATTAAGCAATAACGAGACCAAAGAGAAAGCAGCAATTTGGGTTCCTAAAGCAAATCAAGCTAAGCAATATTCAGATGTTTTGTATGCGTATATTGATAATTTGAAGAAACAAGTTAAAATACAGGCAGATATTAAGACAGATAAAAACGGCACGTTTATTCTTGATAAAGATGGCAATGAAGATTTTAAATTAGATTATTTGGAGGCATCTACTCGGATTTTTGAAAAGAATGGTGAAGGCGCCAAATTATATCAAATGCTTACAGATTATAGAACTTCAATGCTGGGCATTGATTCCGCTATAAATCCAGCTACTTTTCCGGTTGATTTAAAGATACCGTCTACCCGTTCAGGTAATGCTAAAACAGGTAATCCGGTTGTTGATTGGACAGCCAGCTATTTCCACATGACGCCTGCAGTTGCCGCATTGACCATGTTGAGCAAGATTCAAAATAATATTAAAAATGCAGAAAATCAGGTTGTTACTTATTGCCATAGCCAGATAGGAGCAGTTAAGTTGATATTTAATAAATTTCAACCCATTGCTTCAGGTAGTTCAACCTATTTGATGCCTGGAGAGGAAATGGTTGTTACTGCCGGTGTTGGTGCATTTAATGACGCTGCAAGACCAACGATTACTATAGACGGAACCACAACCGCTTTAAATGAAAATGGTGTGGCAGAAAAAAAATTCAATGTTTCCGGAGGAGGTAAGAAAAATATACATGTGGTTATTAATTATACAAAACCAGATGGTACAGCTGACAGACTTGAGAAGGATATTGAATACACCGTTGGTACGCCAGGTGGAGCTGCTGTAATGCTTGATAAAATGAACGTATTTTATATTGGTGTTGAAAATCCGGTTACCATTGGTTCTACCACTGGTTGGGATAAAACAAATGTTTCTATTTCGGGAGGTGGTGCTACAATCACTGGAGCAGGCTCTAAACGCATAGTAAAGGTAACATCAATAGGTGATTGTAATATCACGGTAACAGCCGATGGTAAATCAACTCCCTTCCCTTTCAGGGTAAAACGTATTCCTGATCCAATCATTAAAGTTGGTCCAAGTGGCGGCGGTAAAATGCAGGCTGTTATTTTTAGAAGTCAACAGTTTGTACGTGCTGATCTGGAAAACTTTGATTTTTTAGCAAAGTTTAATGTAACCGGAGCAACCGTTTATTTTACCAACCCCGGCGACAGAAATGTTAAGCAGGTTTCTTTAACAAGTGGTAGCCTTGGTCCTGCAGCTGATTTTATGAAAGGGCTGGTACCTGGGTCAACAGTTATTTTTGATAATATCCGTGTTGTGGGACCAGATGGTCAACCAAGAACAATTCAGAACCCTCCCGGATTTTCTTTATTCTAGGAGTAAAAAATAAGCAATTATGAAAATGCAGTATCTTAAATTTCTTTTAGTGGCGTTATGCCTGGGTTTGTTTGCCAATGCTGCTGAAGCGCAGAAGAAAAAGGCAACTACACGTACTTCTACAAAACGTACAAGTACCCGTAAAACGACTTCTTCAAAGACTAAGGCTAAAATACAGCCAACGGTTCCGCAAACTGATACTGTGGCTGTAGCAGTAGTTGCACCACCTCCGGCTGAAAAATTTAATGACAGCTTACCCATTAAAACGGTTAAAAAATCATTACGTCCGGATGAAGCGGTGGAAACAACCATGCTTAAAGACAGAACACCATTAACGTATGAAAATTTAAGGGCCGATGATGCGATGTATCGCCATAAAATATGGAGAGAAATTGATACCAGGGAAAAAATAAATCTGCCATTTAAATATTCTGCAGATGAAAATAACGGCAATCAACGGTTTATTTCAATTTTGTTCAAAGCTATTCAGGACAGTGCAGTTACTGTGTTTAATGCTGGTGATGATGATCGATTCACAACACCAATGACCAGGGAAGAAATCGTTCGTAAAATGTCTGGTGAGCCTGTTATTGTTCCCCTATATGATTCACTTGGAAATATTACCAGTTATAAAACTGAATCCCGTGATATTGTACTTGATTCGTTTTATAAATTCAGGTTAAAGGAAGAAGTGATCTTTGATAAAGAAAGCTCCCGTTTATTTTGGAGAATATTGGGTATCGCACCGGTGATGAACGTGTATACAGCTCAAACAAATCAATACGTAGGTACACAGGAATTATTTTGGGTATATTATCCCGATATGAGACCAATATTTTCAAAATATGATGTGTACAATGGTAAAAATTACGGCGCCCGTATGAGTTGGGAAGACCTGTTTGAAAGCCGGATGTTCTATGGCCGCATCATTAAAAGTACAATTGATAATCCTTATGATAAGTTCATTGACCAATATCCGGGTTTAAAAGATAAAGGCATCTTGCAATTACTTGAAGGAGAAAATATAAAGGATAAGATTTTTAATTACGAGCAGGACTTATGGTCGTATTAATATATAATTAATAAATTTAATAAAAAGCCCCGAATTTTA
>CANKNL010000067.1 GCA_947483345.1 Chitinophagaceae bacterium
ATTGGCAGAGCTGTAATTAAAAATATCAAAAATAAAGGCGTGGTACAGGGCGGCAGTACCATCACTATGCAGGTGATCAGGCTATCAAAAAAAAATGACAAAAGAAGCATCTGGAATAAAATAAAAGAAAGCATCCTGGCTGTTCGGCTGGAATTATCTTACTCAAAAAAAAATATTCTTGCTCTATATGCCAGCAATGCACCCTTTGGTAGCAACATCGTTGGTCTTGATGCTGCAGCCTGGCGATATTTTGGCCGTAGTGCCGATAAATTAAGCTGGGGCGAAATGGCGGCACTAGCTGTTTTACCCAATGCACCTGCGCTGGTTCACCCGGGAAAGAACAGGAATGTCTTATTAAAAAAAAGAAACCTGTTGCTTGATCATTTACTCGAAACCGGGAAGATAGATAAAGCCACTGCTGATCTCGCCAAGCTAGAACCCTTGCCTGATGAACCTTTACGATTACCACAACAGGCATCCCATCTTTTACAACGGTTTATAAATGACAATAAAATATGGAAACAGGAAACAAAAATAAAAACAACACTTGATGGCAATCTTCAAAAAAATATAGCTGGCATACTACAACAACATCAATCGGTTTTTAAAGGAAATGGTATTAATAATATTTGTGCACTGGTGCTTGATGTAGAAACCGGAAATACGTTGGCTTATGTTGGCAATATAAAAGATGCATACAACAAAGAAATGGAAGCAGATGTGGATGTGATAGCCGCACCACGCAGTCCGGGTAGTGCACTAAAACCAATTTTATATGCCGCCATGTTAAGCGATGGTTTGATATTGCCTAACTCTATTATACCGGATATACCAACACAAATTGGAAGTTATGCGCCCAAGAATTTTGATCTCAGTTATGATGGCGCAGTACCTGCTAACAAAGCGTTAGCAAGAAGTTTAAATGTACCTGCTGTAAAAATGTTGCAGCAATACAAGTATCAACGGTTTTATGAAACACTGCAACAAAGCGGCATTACCACTCTGAATAACAACGCCGATTTTTATGGACTGAGTTTGATACTTGGCGGCTGCGAAGTAACCATGTGGGACCTGGCAGGCGTTTATGCATCCATGGCCCGTACATTAAATCACCAGTCAAAAAATCATGGCCAGTTGGATCCAAAAGATTTTCATGCACCAAATTATTTCACGCCGCCTCAATCAACAAGAAACGAGAAACCGGTAATTCCATTAGATGCAACCTCAATCTGGTTCGCCTTTCAAGCCATGCAGGACCTGATGCGGCCAGGCGAAGAAGGCCTGTGGCAGCAGTTTTCATCTTCTCAGAAAATTGCCTGGAAAACCGGCACCAGCTTTGGTTTTAGAGATGGCTGGGCCATTGGTTTAACGCCTAAACATGTAGTAGCGGTTTGGGTTGGTAATACCGATGGTGAAGGAAGGCCGGGCTTGATTGGTGTACATACAGCCGCTCCTATCCTATTCGATATTTTCAGACTTTTACCAAATAACAAATGGTTTGAAAAGCCCAAATACAATTTTGTTTTTGTACCGGTATGCCAACAAACCGGTTATCGTGCAAATATTGATTGCCCTGATGTGGATACTTTATTTATGCCGCCCAATGCAGCACAGGTCATGCTTTGCCCTTATCATAAAATCATTCATCTGGATGCAACCGGCCATTTCAGGGTTACAGAATCTTGTGAATCACCGGCAAACATGCAGCACAAAAGCTGGTTCATTTTATCACCTGCCATGGAATATTATTACAAGCAAAGACATATCGATTATAAACCGCTGCCGCCTTTAAAACCCGGCTGCGATTTTTCCGAAACAGGTAAACTGATAGAGCTGATTTACCCCCAGCCCGATGCGAAAATTTATGTGCCCCTGGAAATAAACGGCGTAAGAGGCAAAACTGTTTTTACTGCTGCACACCGCCGGGCAGGTGCGAAAATATTCTGGAGTTTGGATGATGGATTTGTGGGCACGACGCAAAATTTTCATCAGATAGGATTAGATCCTGCGCCGGGAAAACACATCATAACATTGGTTGATGAAAACGGATTAAGTGTAAGCAGATTGTTTGAAATACTGGAAAAAGAGCAACACTGATTTACATTATCCAAATGTTACTTGTTGATTTCATCCAGGTTATTAACGACTTTTCTATATTACAATATTTCTTCCTATTTTTAATCCTCTTACCAAATTATAAATTACAGACTATGCCAATTCGTATGGAAGATGATCCGCAGGATCAGCAGGACTTTAATGACAGTCAAACATCCGGTGGCAGATCCGCAGGAGGAGGCGGTGGTTTACTCGCTTTTTTGCCCTTGCTCCTCACCTTATTTAAAGGTGGTGGAGGTGGAAAAAAAATTATACTATTATTATTAGCTGGCGTTGCGGCTTATTTTTTCTTTTTCCGGAATGGGCCCGGAGAAGGTACCGCTATAATTAAGAACCTGTTTTCGCAAAGCGGTTATAGTTTTAGTCCGGCAGAATTTAAAAAGGCAAATGTGTATGAAGGCCTGGCCGATGATAATACAAAAAACCCATTGCCCGAAATGGTTTCACTTTTAAAATTTGCACCCGACAGACAAAACCAGGGACAACAGGGAAGTTGTGTTGCCTGGAGTAGTGTTTATGCCGCCAGAACAATCGTAGAAGCGGCATCAACAGGTCAAAGTGGTAACAGTACGGCTTTTAGTCCGGCATTTGTTTACAACCAGATCGGTTTAGAAGGATGCCAGGGTGCCTATATTCAAAACGCCATGGAATTTATGGCCACTAAAGGTGTGGTTCCATTTAGCGCTTTTCCTTATGACGACCAGGATTGCAGCAGGCAACCCAACTCTGCGATGGTAAGCAACGCTGCTCAAAATAAATTACATGGATTTACAAGATTAACAGATGGTGAAAGTACCGAGGGTATTAATGTACGGGCCGTTAAAGAACATTTGGCTAAAGATGCACCTGTAGTAATAGGCATGATGGTTGGTGGCAGCTTTATGCAGGGCATGATGGGAAAAGAAATGTGGGCACCAACCGATGAAGACCGGAGCCAGATGGGTTTTGGCGGACATGCCATGTGCGTGATCGGCTATGATGACCGCAAACAGGCATTTCAAATTATGAACAGTTGGGGAACAGATTGGGGTGTTAACGGAATTGGTTGGGTGCGCTATGCCGATTTTAAAGAATTTGTAAGAGAAGCTTATGGTGTAGACCCTATGCCTAAACGTGATGCGGCAAACAACGTAGCTTTTGAGGCTGCCATTGGCTTAGTGAAAAATGATGATCAACAATATATCCCTTTAAAATTAAAGGCCGGCCATGTGTTTGAAACTGTAGGAACCATTGCCCCCGGCACCAAATTTAAAATGGAAATAAAAAATTCAAGCGCCTGTTACATGTATATTTTCGGACAGGAAACTGATGGCAGCAGTTATACTTTATTCCCTTATCCCGATAAAGCAGATCCTACTAAAACAGCCTTCTCTCCCTTTTGCGGTATAACAGGCTATCGTTTATTTCCACGTGGTAAAAGTTTAGTGCCGGATAATGTTGGCCACAAAGATATATTTGCCATTGTGGTAACCAAGCAGGCTATTGACTGGTTTGCTGTTAATAATGCGATTTCAAAAAGTACACAGTTTGATTATACAGCTAAAGTTGCTGATGCCTTACAGTTGGATGCTTTAAGTGGTGGGAGGTTCACATCGGGGCCTGCGGGCACCATCAATTTCAGATCGGCTATTAGTGATCAGGATGTTGTATTTTGTACTGTAGAAGTTACTAAATAAGGCTCCGGACAGTTATCTCATTTAAAACCGATGTTTACATTTTAACAAAAAAACTAAAAATCATTACATGAAAAAACTAATACTCATTGCATTTTGTTTCATTGCGTATTCAGGTTACGCACAAACAGAAGGCAATAAATTGTATCATCCTGATGCCAATGCAGAAAAAGATATTACGGCAGCTATAAAAAAAGCAAAGCTTGAAAATAAATATGTATTGCTGCAAGGTGGTGGTAACTGGTGCAGTTGGTGTATTGAGTTTGCCAGATTTTGCAAGGCCGATCCAAAAATAGACTCTGTAATTAAAGCCAGTTTTATTTGGTATCATTTAAACTTTAGCAAAGAAAATGAGAACAAGGCTATTTTTGCTAAATATGGCTATGCCCAGCGTTTTGGATTCCCTGCATTTATCATCTTGAATGAAAAAGGCGAACGTATTCATACCCAAAACAGCGAATACCTCGAAGACGGTAAAAAAAGTTATGACAGTAGAAAAGTGCAGTCCTTTTTAGAAATGTGGAGCCCAAGGGCATTGAACCCTAAAATGTATAGTGAGTAAAGATTAAATTTAAAAGTTCTAACATAAATTAGACCCTTTTACAAAATAAATATTACATTTTTCATGAGCCAGGCAACACAATTCCTTCAACTGATAAATAATCCTTTTAAATTCTGGATTTTTCTCTTATCAAAATTACCAAGTGCCTTTTTTTCTGGTGTACGGGTTATTACTGCTGATGAAAATAAATGCACCGTAAAAGTGCCCTTTAAATGGTTTAGTCAGAACCCCTTCAAAAGCACCTATTTTGCCTGTTTGAGTATGGCAGCCGAAATGAGTACCGGGGTACTGGCTTTGGCACATATTTATAAACGTGAGCCATCGGTAAGTATGTTGGTTTTAAAAGTAGAGGGCCTTTATTTTAAAAAAGCAACCAGCATCACTTTTTTTAACTGCGAAGACGGGGCGTCTATTAAACAAGCCATAGAAGACTGCCTAGTAAGCCATGAAGGAAAAGTTGTTACTGTAAAATCAGTTGGCAAAAATGCAGCAGGAGAACTGATAGCCGAATTTAATATAACCTGGAGTTTTAAAGTTAAATCTTAATATAAACTGATATACGCTTACTATCCCGCTATTTTTGTAAATTGCATTTCCTTTATACTTATACTTCCATATAACCGAGGTTAAAAAGTGTAATCAGATAACAATGCTTGGTTCAAAAAAAATAAACCCAATTCTTCGCTTAAATCTTCTCGATTTTTTTTCATTTTGTGAGAGATAAAGGCGGGCTAAATAAGCTATATGACAAAAGACCTACACAAACAAGAAGCCCTGGACTATCATTCAAAAGGACGTCCCGGAAAAATAGAAGTCGTTCCAACCAAAGAAGCCAAAACACAAAGAGACCTGTCCTTAGCATATTCTCCGGGTGTGGCAGTGCCCTGCCTGGAAATTGCAGCAAACCCCGAAGAGGTTTATAAGTATACCGCAAAAGGAAACCTGGTTGGTGTTATCAGTAATGGTACGGCGGTTTTAGGCCTTGGAAACATCGGTCCCGAAGCAGGCAAACCGGTTATGGAAGGAAAGGGTGTTTTGTTTAAAATTTTTGCAGACATCGATGTTTTTGATATTGAAATAAATGAAACCGACCCCGAAAAATTTGTTCAAATTGTTCAGTCATTAGAACCCACGTTTGGCGGCATTAATTTAGAAGATATTAAAGCACCCGAATGTTTTTATATTGAACAGGAGTTAAAGAAACGATGCAAAATTCCCATCATGCATGATGACCAGCATGGCACTGCCATTATCAGTGCTGCGGCCTTACTGAATGCTTTGGAAATACAAAAAAAGAAGATCGACAAAGTAAGATTTGTGGTTAGCGGTGCAGGTGCTGCTGCTATGGCCTGTATAAAGCTTTATGAATCGCTGGGTGCCAAGCACAGTAATTTTATGGTATTTGACCGCAAAGGCATTATTTATAATGGCAGACCTGATGTAGACGAGTTAAAACAAAAATTTTGCGTTGATGCCAAATACAAAGATTACGATTTGTCTAAGGCATTTAAAGATGCGGATGTGTTTATTGGATTAAGCGCCGGCAATACGGTGTCTCCCGACATGGTAAAGAGTATGGCCAAAAACCCAATCGTTTTTGCCATGGCAAATCCAGATTCTGAAATAGATTATGAGGTAGCGGTTGCTGTACGCAAAGATTTAATTATGGCCACCGGCCGAAGCGATTATCCCAATCAGGTTAATAATGTACTGGGCTTCCCCTACATTTTCCGGGGGGCATTGGATGTAAGGGCCACTGCCATTAACGAACCCATGAAACTTGCTGCAGTTAAGGCTTTAGCCGAACTGGCCAAAGCACCGGTACCGGATATTGTAAACCTGGCTTATAATGAAAAAACCATCAGTTTTGGTCCGGCTTATATTATTCCTAAACCACTTGACCCCCGTTTATTATCTACAGTGGCGCCTGCCGTTGCCAAAGCAGCAATTGAAAGCGGCGTTGCCAAACTGCCCATAACAGATTGGGATGCGTATGTAGAAAATTTAAACAACCGCTTGGGATTGGATAACCAGTTAAGCCGTGTTATTAGTTCTAAAGCCAGAAAAGATCCCAAACGCATTGTGTTTGCTGATGCCGAAAATATTAAAATTTTAAAAGTGGCACAGTTGGTAATGGAAGAGCATGTGGCCTACCCCATATTGTTGGGTAAAGAACATAAGATCCGAAAATTAGCAGAAGAAAATGGTATTGACCTAGAAGGCATGCCCATCATCAATCCACAAGATGATGCCAATGAAGATTTAAGAAAATTATATGGGGATCAGTTTTTTAATAAAAGACACCGTAAGGGCATTAACCGTTACGAGAGCTATAAGGCTATGAAAGACCGCAACCATTTTGGTTGTATGCTTATTGAAAATGGTGAAGGCGACTGCATGATTAGCGGTTTAAGCCGAAACTATCCCGATACCATTAGACCAGCCCTGCAGATCATCGGAACCGAACCGGGCGTTAAGAAAATTGCCGGTATGTATATCATGTTCACAAAACGTGGTCCGCTGTTTTTGGCAGATACGACAGTTAACTTTAATCCTACTGCAGAGGAATTAGCCGAAATAACTTTATTGGTAGCCAAAGAAGTAAAACTCTTTAATATCAAGCCCAGAATTGCCATGCTCTCTTATTCCAATTTTGGCAGCAGCGATTCGCCCGAAGCCAACCTGGTACGAAAAGCCAGGGAACTGGTTAAAGCCAAGGACCCTACACTTATCTGCGATGGTGATGTACAGGGAATCCTGGCTTTTAATAAAGAGATTTTGAAAGAGAACTATCCTTTTACAGAACTGCTGGATGGTGATGTTAATGTACTTATTTTCCCAAATCTGGCAGCCGGTAATATTGCTTATAATTTATTACAGGAAGTAGCCGGTACCGATTCCATAGGCCCTATTTTACTGGGCTTAAATAAACCGGTACATGTATTACAACTGGGAAGCAGTATCCGTTCTATATTTAATATGGTTTTGATTGCGGTTATGGATGCACAAACCAAATGCAAGACTAATACAAAGGACGAAGTTAAAAAAAGCAAATGGTGGAAACGGAAGAGTAAAACCCCGGAGGAGGTGTAAATTATGAGTACGTGTTTGATGTTCAACAGCGTACCTATTGAAAATCATTTTAAAACGCAACCATGATGTAAAATGTTCGGCGGCGCAGGTAGCAGCAACTAAATTAAACTTACTTTCGCACCTATAACATTATACAACTTACAATTAAAAATGCTTTTTTTTAATCATTTTGGCCGTTATCTGTTAATGCTTAAGGGCATGTTTACCAAACCGGAAAACATGCGTGTATACTGGAAGGAATTCATGCACCAATGCGTTGAAATAGGGATTGGTTCCATGGGTATCGTCATTATCATTTCTGTTTTTATGGGGGCCGTAAGTGCGGTACAAACATCTTATCAATTGGTAAGTCCGTTGATACCGGCATCTACCATTGCACAAATTGTTAGGGATACGGTTATCCTGGAATTTGCACCCACCGTGGTTTGTATTGTATTGGCAGGTGTAATTGGCAGTAAAATTGCCAGCGAACTGGGTAATATGCGGGTTAGTGAACAGATTGATGCCTTAGAGATCATGGGCATAAATACAAAGGCTTTTTTAATTCTTCCCAAAATTCTGGCTTGTCTGTTAACCATACCCATGCTGGTTGTTTTATCAATGGTGTTGGGTATTTTAGGTGGCAGACTGGCCGGTACTGCAACAGGTATTTTATCAACAGATACATATGACATGGGCCTGTTACTGAACTTTGTTCCATACAATGTATTTTTTGCATTGGTGAAGGCTTACACATTTGCATTTATCATCAGTACTATTCCGTCTTATTACGGATACTATGTTAAAGGCGGTGCTTTGGAAATTGGAAGAAGCAGTACAAAAAGTGTTGTTGTAAGTTGTGTGATGATCCTGTTTGCTGATTATATTTTAGCAGCCATACTTCTAGATAAATAAGTTGATCGCTGTAATGCAGCTTTTATGATTGAATTTAAAAACATAAAGAAAAATTTCGACGGCAAAGTGGTGCTGGATGATGTGAGTCATGTGATGGAAACCGGTAAGGCTAATTTGATCATTGGCCAAAGCGGTAGCGGAAAAACAGTTTTACAAAAATGCCTGGTGGGATTATTTGAACCTAATGCCGGTGAAATTATATACGACGGCGTTAGTTTTACAACGATGAATGTTGATGAAAGAAAGGAATTGCGCCAGCAAATTGGAATGCTTTTTCAGGGTTCTGCATTATTCGACAGCATGACTGTTGAACAGAATATTATGTTCCCGTTAGACATGTTTACCACAAAACATTTTTCAGAAAAATTAAAGCGGGTAAACGAAGTACTCGACAGGGTTAATTTAGATGGCATAAATAAAAAATACCCTGCCGAATTAAGTGGCGGTATGAAAAAAAGAGTGGGCATTGCCCGTGCCATCGTATTAAATCCCAAATATTTATTTTGCGATGAACCCAACTCGGGACTTGATCCCCAAACTTCCATGGTCATTGATAAACTGATCCTGGATATCACCCGTGAGTTTAACATGACCGCTGTAATTAATACCCACGACATGAACAGTGTGATGGAAATGGGCGAAAATATTATCTATCTCTTTGAAGGCAAAAAAGAATGGACAGGCAATAAAAAAGATATCATTTTTTCGAAGAACGAAAGATTGAACGGGTTCATTTTCGCTTCTGAATTTTTGCAGGATGCCAAAGACATGCGTATGCTGGAAGCCAAAGGCAAGATCTCTAATGACAGAGATATGGATGAGCTGCTGAAGTAATTTACAAACAACAAGCAGGTCAGTTTCATCTTACAAATAAAGCACAAAATCCCCTATCCAAAATATCCGCTTTAACAATACGGCATCTACCTTATCTTTGCAGCGCCTTTTTAATTTTTCATATTTAATTTTTAATTGAACATGTCAGTTCTCGTTAATAAAGATTCCAAAATAATTGTACAGGGTTTTACCGGTACAGAAGGTACGTTTCATGCCACACAAATGATTGAATACGGCACCAATATTGTTGGTGGTGTTACACCCGGTAAAGGGGGCAGTACACATTTAGATAAACCGGTATTTAATACCGTTGCCGATGCCGTTAAAACAACAGGTGCCGATGTGAGTATCATTTTTGTACCCCCGGCATTTGCTGCCGATGCCATAATGGAAGCAGCTGATGCAGGAATTGGATTGGTTGTTTGCATTACCGAAGGCATTCCGGTTCAGGACATGGTTAAAGTGAAAAAGTATTTAGAAAGTAAAGACAGCAGACTGATAGGCCCCAATTGCCCAGGTGTAATAACTGCTGAAGCCTGTAAAGTGGGTATCATGCCCGGTTTTATATTTATAAAAGGCCGGATAGGCATCGTATCCAAATCGGGTACACTAACTTACGAGGCAGCCGACCAGGTTGCAAAAGCCGGTCTGGGAATTTCTACGGCTATTGGTATTGGTGGCGATCCCATCATTGGCACAACCACTAAAGAAGCCGTTGAATTATTTATGAATGACCCTGAAACTGATGCCATTGTAATGATCGGTGAAATTGGTGGTGGTATGGAAGCAGAAGCAGCTTATTATATTAAATCTACCGGTAATAAAAAACCGGTTGTAGGCTTTATTGCCGGTCAAACTGCCCCTCCCGGGCGTCGTATGGGCCACGCCGGAGCTATTGTTGGCGGTGCCGATGATACGGCTGAAGCAAAAATGAAGATCATGGCGGAGTGCGGTATTCATGTGGTGGCAAGCCCTGCTGATATTGGCAAAGTAATGGCGGAAGTAATGAAAAAGTAATTACTTAGAATATTTTTTAGTAAAGCCCGGCTACATGCCGGGCTTTTAATTTTAAAAATTTCCCCATTCTCCGCCCCCTCTCCTTCAGGAGAGGGGATTAAGGGGTGAGGTTAAAAAACCGGGGCTTTCGCCCCGGCCCGGCCTGCGCCACGCAGGCCTGAAGTATAGCCATGAAAGTTTAGTCTTTTTATTTACGGTTTTTAATATAATCCATCAACGCTTCTTTACTGCTGCTGAAAAATAAGGCATCGTTGATTATAAAATAATTGGCTTTATCAACCGTATAATCATAAGCAAATTTGGCAATATCCAGTTTGCTATTTTCCGAAAAGAAAAGCCCGACTATTACTTTTACCTGTGCAGTTGTAAAATAATTAATGGCCATAAACTGTTTGGCTATTTTTGACTTTGCATCCTGAAAGGTTTCTTTTTCAATCGTCTGCTTTAATTGCTGAAAAGTGGTGTTATCCATAGCCCGGTTACTGCTATTGTCATAATAGTGATCATTATTATCAACACCCCAGTCATCCTCATCATCATAACTACCGTTTATCAATTGCTCATCAACAAAAGCTTTTCCAAAACGATTGATGACAATATCGACATGATACTGAGGTTTTAAAAAGAGGGTACTGCTGTACACCAGTTGAAATCTGTCATTTCTGCTGTATCCCTGGCTTCGGTACTGATCATTAACCGCCTGGAAAATTTTTACTGTATGATTGCCGCTGTATAAATCATTCAATAAAATCATTCCGTTACCGGTGGGGTACTTTCGCCCGTCAACCATCACGCGTATATCCGAATGGCCAGTTGAAGAGATACTCAGTTTTGCCTGCGCAAACAAAATACCCGACATTAATAATGCGGTTAATAGTGTAGAAGTCTTTTTCATTGCGTGTAAGTTTTATGACTGACTATTTTCAAATGCTGTGCCGATTGACTACAAGCTAACATAATAAAAAGTTAAAGAAAAAAATAATGTAAAATTATGTAATTCTAATAAACAGTTCATCTTACTGTTGATACACTTTTTTATAACAGCAGTACAACTGCTCCTCAACAATTTGTACCTTGTAATTAAATATCCCACTATGTTTACAAATAAAGCATGTCTGCTTATTTTTCTATTTACAGGCATATCACTGATCTCCCTGTCTCAATTAAAAACAGATTATTCAAAAAACTGGAAGCAGGTAGAAGATCTGGAAAAAAAAGGGCTGACCAAATCGGCATTGCAGGAAGTACTGGTGATTTATAAACTGGCAATAAAAGATGGCAATGACGCCCAACAGATTAAAAGCTGCATGTACCAGATCAAATACCGTAACATGGTGGAGGAAGACAGCCAGGAGAATAATATTTTTTTTGTAGATACCCTGATTGCCAAAGCCAAAGCGCCTGCAAAAAATATTTTACAAAGCATGCAGGCCGACCTGTTCTGGCAATACCTGCAGAACAACCGTTGGAAATTTTATAACCGCAGTAAATTGGCCGAAGAAAAAAGCAAAGACATCACCACCTGGAGCATTGATAAACTTTATACCGTTATCTCTAAATTATACACCGCCTCACTGCAAAATGACGTGCTTTTAAAAAACACAAAACTAGAGGGCCTGGATGCCATTATTATTAAAGGAGAAAACACCCGTCAACTACGCCCTACGCTTTACGATTTTTTAGCACAGCGGGCTATCACCTTTTTTATAAATGATGAATATGGTGTTACCAAACCGGCTTTCCAGTTTAAAATAGCAGATGCAGCTGCATTTGCAAAGGCCGATGATTTCATCAAAGTATCTTTTCCAACCAAAGACAGCGCTTCGCTTCAACACAGGGCCCTGCTGATCTTTCAGGATTTGATAACATGTCATTTAACAGATACTAATCCAGATGCCTTGATTGATGCGGATCTGATACGATTGAACTTTGTAAACAGCAATGCAGTAATGGAAGGCAAAGAAAAATGGTATGAAGAAGCCCTTCTTGCCATTGAACAAAAATATCCAGGCAACCCTGCCATTGCACAGGCCATGTTTTTGCGTGGTAATATTTATTTACAACGTGGACAACAATATGAAGCACTTACAAAAACTGAAAACCAGTACGAGATAAAACGAGCCCGTGAATTATTTGAAACAGCTTATGCCCGGTTTCCAAAATCGGAAGGCGGCATTAATGCAAAAAATGC
>CANKNL010000068.1 GCA_947483345.1 Chitinophagaceae bacterium
CTATTGTTTAGAACTGATGCATAATAAAGGATGGATTGCTAAAGGACTTGAATTAGATGAAGACATGTGTAACAAACTTCAGCAAAGCGGTTATCATATAATAAACTCTTCCATTGAGGAATTCCAAACCGAAGACCGTTTCTCCGTGATAACTTTATTTGATGTTATCGAACATATTCCAAATATAGATGCGGCTTTTAGTAAACTCAATGCTTTATTGGCTCCTGATGGTGTAATCATTATGGTTACACCAGATTATAATAGTTTTCAAAGAAAATGGTTTGGCAAACATTGGTTTCAGTATAAGCCCATAGAGCATATTCAGTATTTCGACAAGCAGTCGTTAAAAATATTTGCTGAGCGAAATGACTTGACAGTGATTTACCATGCTGCTTGCGGTCAATATGCCGACATTGATTTTTTAATTAACCGGTTACACTATTATCATTTTACTTTTTTAGCAAAAATAGTTAATACAATAGGCCAAATCTTAAGGATAAAAGACAAATGCTTTTATACCGATACCGGAAGTTTATTTGTTATTCTTAAACGCAAGTAAACAAAAATGCTCCGCACTTCGGGCAGCCAGCAATACAAATATGGGGAAAATAGAAAGGATAAAGCGGTTGTGGTAATCATCACATTGGAAAACAATGGTTATCGCATACATGATGATCGTGCTGACTAAAAAAACGGTGACTCCTTTTCCGAAATAGGGCTTCTTTATAAAGAAACTATACAAGGCCAGCAGGTAAACAGGTATTGCACTTGATAACAGAAAAAAATTATGGAGATCGCTGTAATAAGTCCTGGTCATTAAAAAGAAATATTGAATTTTTATACCGGCAAAGCGCAGGAAATGAGAAAAATTATGGGTGAGATAATACCAAAGCTGGTACACCGGACTGCCGGTTTTAGATAAATCGAGTTTTTGATAAGGTTGTGAAGCCGGTAAATCACAAATGATACTCTCTTCCTCAAAGCCCTGTGTTATTCTCCAGTCGTGTATGCTTGAAAAAACGGCATTGATAAAAAAATACCCCATCACTAGCATAATAACAGAACTGCATGCAATGATTATTTTCCATTTTTTATTTGCATTGTATAAAAAATATAAATAGATCCCCAAGCCAAATAGTATGCCCAGTGGCCTTGATAACAGCATGATGAAGAACAGCAGTATTATAATCAGAACAGTCTTAACATTATCAGGCTTATAAAGAATAAGAGCTGAAATCAAAATTAAAACGGCGCTAAAAAATACAGATTCTGTATATAAGAAGACTATCCAGCTTTGATAGGGGCTGAATACAAGCAGATAAAAAATTATTAATAATGGTGTGAAAGCGCTCAGGCATATTTTAGCTAACGCTTTGTAAAAAAAAATAAAGGCAAAGAGGTTTAATAACGCCTGGATCACAAAAGCTCCAAACATCCCAATATTTATTTTTATGGCGAATACGATTATAAAAATAGTAGCAGAATAAAAATAAAACCTGGGGGCAGAGAATGATCCGGTATCAATATACCGGTAAGCCTCTTCTATATATTTGGCAGCTTCAAGTTCAGTAACAACGCCATGAATACTTAAATAGATAAGTGTTGTAGCAAACCACATGATCGCTGTAAGTGGTTTGCCATATTTGGCAATTAGTATTGAAAAAGAATTAGGCAGCATAATTTTATGAATAATAGTATAATTCCGTTAAGCTGTAAAAATAAAATAAGTCATGCCAATTATCCGCATGTCTTTTACTGATTGTGAAACGCATTTGTTTATACCCCAAGCTAAAAGATGAATTAAAAATAGTGTTATTCAATAGATAAAAATATTAAATCTCTGAATTCATTTTTCTACGTATTAAATTAATAGCGGGCTTTTCAATTAGCTTCCAGGAAAGAAATGCCAATGGTATCGTAACCAACAGTGTTAAGCATAATTGTAATGCTATAGATTGGTTATAGCCTGTTAAGTAAAATACAATTTGCTGTACCGGGTATGCCAGTATATAAAGCCCGTACGAAATATCATTGTTTAATCTGATAGTGATTTTTTTATAAAAGCCCACTAAGTATGCTAAAAGAGCAATGATGATCAAAAGTAAAAAGTCGAATTTGATAAACTGGGGATTTAATAGATAAAGGATGGTATATAAAAAAATGGCAGATAACAATATAAACTTTGTCCATTTTTTTGATAATGCCGAACTATAAACAAAGCTGCCAAGAAAAAAAATACCTGACAGGTAAAAATATTTCACGTAAAAAAAATCGAGATGGTTGAAGGCAGAAACTGTTATTAAGCAGACGAGTAAAAATAAAAAATTGATCAGAGAAAATATTTTTTTATTTTTTGTGATGCCAGATATTAAAAAACAGGTTAGCAAAACATATAGCATGAGCTCTAAAGAAATGGTCCATAAAGATCCATTTACACCACGCAAAAAGAATTGGGCGTTAGTAAAAACACCTGGCAGATCGGTTCTGATTCTAAAGCCTGTAAGCGTGTATAAATATTTCCAGGTGCCGGCTTCAGTAAAATAGGCAGATAAAGAAAGTTCAGTAAAAACTGGTCCAATAATGAAAACGCTTAGCATGACTACAATAATCAATGCGGGATAAATTCGGGCTATTCTTTTTTGTATAAATAATAAAATAGAGGGGGTTTCAAATGCACTTTTGCTTACAAAGTAACCGCTTACAAAAAAGAAAATGCATAGCCCAAATGCAGAGAACTCCAGTTTGCCACCAGTTATAATATGTATGGGTTCAATGTTATTTTTACCGGTTACGTAATACCCATGCGATATGATAACAAGTATAGCACTGAGCAATCTTAAAACAGTAAAATTATTATTGTGTACAGGTAGCATTAAGGATAGTTATATACTGTATTTTTAAAGAGCACCGGGGTCGTTCAAATTTAATTTTCTCTGTACATATTTCCCCACCATATCCCATTCAATATTCACCATATCACCTTTTTTAAGGCAGTTCATATTGGTGTTTTCAAAAGTATAGGGTATAATCGCTACTGTAAACTGTGTATCAGTTATATTGAAGCAGGTGAGACTAATACCATTAACTGTTACCGAGCCTTTTTCAATGATAAAAGCAGCGAATTTTTCAGGAAAAGAAAACAAAAATTCCCAGCTGCCGGCTTTCTCAACAACTTCAATACAGGTGGCAATACAATCAACATGTCCCTGCACAAGGTGTCCATCGAGCCTGCCATTAAACTGTAAACTCCGTTCAAGGTTTATTACAGTTTCGTTTTGCCAGATACTTAAACTGGTCTTTAATAAGGTTTCTTCTATGGCAGTTACCCGGTGTTGGTCATCTTTAATTTCTTCTATGGTTAGGCAAACCCCATTATGACTGAGGCTTTGGTCTATTTTTAACGACTGTGCCAGTGGAGATGAAATCCAAAAGCTTTTATTACTGCCCGTACTGATAACAGTTTTAATGGTACCCGTTTTTTCAATTATTCCTGTAAACATTTGTCAAATTTCGGAATTTGTTGCAAAGAATTTCATTATTTAAATAATTCTGCTATCTTTGCGCCCCTGCTTATCGGACAGGCAGGCTTAAAAACACCTAAAGGAGGTATATATTATATGTTAATTATTGATTCAAAAGATTGCGAAAACATTGACAAAGCACTCAAAAAGTATAAAAAGAAATTTGAGAAAAGCAAAATTCTGTTACAATTGAGAGAAAGGCAGGCTTTTATTAAGCCTTCTATCCGTCGTAGGAAAGAAGTATTAAAAGCTGTTTACAAAGAACAGGTTACTGCAGGTAAATTCGACTAATATTTATTAAATCAGCAATATATTAAACTGATATCCGGTTATCATAACTTTGGGTATCAGTTTTTTTATGTCACAAAGTCCGGTCCAAAATATTGACCATTTTCTCAATTACCTTACCTATCAAAAAAGGTATTCCCCGCATACTGTCATTTCCTATAAAAATGATCTAAATGCCTTTTTCGCTTTTGTAGGTCAACAATTTGGCGAAACAATCCTGCCAGATATCAAAACAACGTTTATCCGATCCTGGCTGGCTGAACTTAAGCAACAGGGTATGGCAGCAAAAAGTATCAACCGGAAAATATCAGCCCTGAAATCTTTTTTTAAATACCAGTTAAGGCAACAAACGATTACTATCAGTCCTATGACTGCCATCATATCGCCGAAAATGAGTAAGCGGTTACCTCAGTTTGTAGAGAAAAAAGATATGGCTACATTACTGGATCATGTTGAATTTCCGGATACCTGGGAGGGTAAAACAGACCGGCTTATTGTACAGCTGTTTTATAATACCGGTATGCGGCAGGCCGAACTGGTTAATTTAGAAGAAATAAATATTTATACTGGCAAGGGATCGATTAAGGTTTTGGGTAAAGGGAATAAGGAACGCATCATTCCTGTAAGTAACCAGCTTTTGAAACACATGCAGGACTACATGGCTGACAAAAAGAAATCAATCAACAGCTATGATAAAACATTTCTGTTAGTCACCGCAGCCGGTAAAAAATTATATCCCCGGTATGTATATAACAGTGTACATAAATATCTTGGTTTGGTAACGACCATTGAAAAAAAAAGTCCGCATGTACTGCGCCATTCATTTGCCACACATTTAATGAACAGTGGAGCGGATTTAAATGCTGTAAAGGAATTGCTTGGACACAGTAGCCTTGCCGCTACACAGATCTATACGCATAATACCATTGAAAAACTAAAGGATATTCATAAAAAAGCACATCCCAAGGCCTAGCCATTACATCATCAAGTATAACAAAATTTGCAGGCCTGTTTTGGGCCATAAAATTAACAGTGTTTATACAAAATTTTATTTTGATAAATACGTTTAATAAGTTAACTTCATTATGCTAATGAAACCAATTAAAAATCCTGCAAAACATGGTTTTTGATTTAATGGCCTACCAGTTCTTTCACATTATTTTTCACAGATAAAAACCAGACGTTATGAACGTAAACATTCAGACAGTGCACTTTGATGCAGACATTAAGTTAGTATCCTATATCGAGAAAAGGGCTTCCAAATTAATTCAGTACCACGATGGCATTACCAAAGTAGATGTGTATTTAAAACTTGACAATATTGTTCACAATATAAAAGATAAAGTAGCAGAGATTAAGGTTCTTATTCCCCGGCATGAGTTTTTTGTAAAACAGTCCTCAAAATCATTTGAAGAAAGTTTTGATGCTGCTATGGAGTCCATTATTACACAAATTAAAAAGCAAAAAGAAAAACAGGCCGCTTAAGCTAATAAACCATTTTAATTTGAGTCTCCCGGTAAAACGGGAGACTTTTTTATTTCTTTATTCACATTTTATCAAATACCGGTAAAAAAAATGATTTCAAAGTTTTGGTATTAATCATTTTCACTTACCTTTGCCTTCCCAAAAAATAGGGGTGCTTTCGTATAGCCCATATTTTTTGAAAATCAGTTCTTTATTAGTAATGCCGAAGTAGCTCAGTTGGTAGAGCAGCTGATTTGTAATCAGCAGGTCGCTGGTTCGACTCCAGTCTTCGGCTCTGGGTTTTAATTTTATGCATTTTGAATAGGTATTCAAAATGGGTAATTTTTGGGCAGATGGCCGAGTGGTTAAAGGCGACAGACTGTAAATCTGTTCACGTAAGTGTACGTAGGTTCGAACCCTACTCTGCCCACAGAAAATAGGCTAATTAGCTCATGCGCTAATCTGCTTATTGAAAGTTCTTTAAAATTGTGAAATGTATTTAGTTAGTAACTGTTGAATTAGCTAATTAGTACATAATTTAAGCGGAAGTAGCTCATTTGGTAGAGCGATAGCCTTCCAAGCTATAGGTGGCCAGTTCGAGCCTGGTCTTCCGCTCTATTTCAGTTTGCAGCCTGCAGTTTGCAGTCTGCATTGTTGGCTTAATTGCTAACTGCCGACTGCCAACTGATAACTGCAACTGAGTCGCCGTCGTAGCTCAGGGGTAGAGCACTTCCTTGGTAGGGAAGGGGTCGTGAGTTCGATTCTCACTGATGGCTCAAAACTTAGATATAGCCTTGCGGTGAATTCTAATAAAAAAGTATTAAAAATAAGTCCATGGTTTGCAGACTTTAAACGACAACCATTTTTCAAAACAATTATTAAAATATAAACAATGGCAAAAGAATCATTCAAAAGGGATAAACCCCATTTAAACGTTGGAACTATCGGTCACGTAGATCATGGTAAAACAACACTTACAGCCGCTATAACCGATGTTTTGTCAAAAAGAGGTTTGGCGGAGAAAAAAAATTATGATGATATCGATGGTGCTCCTGAAGAAAAAGAAAGGGGTATCACGATTAATACGGCTCACGTTGAGTATGCTACTGACTTACGTCATTATGCTCACGTTGACTGTCCTGGTCACGCTGATTATGTGAAGAACATGATTACCGGTGCTGCCCAAATGGATGGAGCTATTCTGGTAGTTGCGGCTACAGATGGTCCTATGCCTCAAACCAAAGAACATATTTTGTTGGCACGCCAGGTAGGTGTACCTCAAATTGTTGTTTTTATGAACAAAGTTGATTTGGTTGATGATCCGGAATTATTGGAATTGGTTGAAATGGAAATCCGTGAATTATTAACTTCATATGGTTTTGATGGTGATAATACACCTATCATTCAGGGATCAGCAACCGGTGCTTTAGCTGGTGATGATAAATGGATTGCCAAGATCAATGAATTAATGGATGCTGTTGATAGCTATATTCCATTACCACCAAGATTAGTTGATCTGCCTTTCCTGATGAGTGTTGAGGATGTTTTCTCAATTACTGGTCGTGGAACTGTTGCTACTGGTCGTATTGAAAGAGGTCGTATTAAAGTAGGTGAGCCTGTTGAAATTGTTGGATTAATGGAAAAGCCATTGTCTTCAACTTGTACAGGTGTTGAGATGTTCAAAAAATTATTGGACGAAGGTGAAGCCGGAGATAACGCAGGTCTGTTATTACGTGGTATTGAAAAAACTCAAATCCGTCGTGGTATGGTGCTTTGCAAGCCGGGTTCTATCACACCACACACCGAATTTAAAGGTGAAGTTTACGTATTAAGCAAAGAAGAAGGTGGACGTCATACACCATTCTTTAATAAATACCGTCCTCAGTTTTATTTCCGTACTACCGATGTAACTGGAGAAGTTACATTGAATGCGGGAACAGAAATGGTTATGCCTGGTGATAATACATCATTAAATGTTGTATTAATTCAACCGATTGCGATGGAAAAAGGGTTAAAATTTGCGATTCGTGAAGGTGGCCGTACAGTAGGTGCAGGTCAGGTAACTGAAATTGTAAAATAAGAGAATCTGTATGCTCTGTAAATAGCAGAGCGTTTATGGATGCTTTTTAATATCTTTGCAGAGTACTTAGGCCAAAAGCTTAGGTACTTTGCTTTTTTTAAAGGTCTTCAGCCCCTTAAATCTTTCGAAAGGGACTTTTAAAGACGGGCAATGTTAATGTTCTTTAAAATATTATACTCTCATAAACTCCTCCTTGGGAGGGTTTGGGGGGTTTTACGGGCATGGTCCCGCCGATTGCGGGATACGGGTCTAAATAAATACGGGCATGGTGCAACGGTAGCATACGGGTCTCCAAAACCTTTGATCTGGGTTCGAATCCTAGTGCCCGTGCTAAATACACGGTTAATCCGTTTAAACGTTAATCCGTTTGAGCGTTTTAACCAATTAACGGATTAACTAATTATCGGATTAACTAATTAACGGATTAACTAATAAAACATGAATAAATTTACTGCATACCTCAAAGATTCTTACAAAGAATTAGTACATAAGGTAACCTGGCCTAACTGGGATCAATTACAACAATCTACGATGATTGTTTTAGGTGCTACGCTGATGATTACTGCTGTAGTTTGGGTGATGGATTTTGTAGCCAATAATTCCATGAAATTTATTTACTCTTTATTTAAAAGCTAATTATGGAAGTTACAACACCGATAGTAGAAAAGATAGAGAAAGCCGAGAAAGAAAGCAAATGGTATGTGCTCCGTGTGGTCAGTGGCAAAGAACGTAAAATTAAAGAATACCTTGATAAGGATATTACACGTAATGGCTGGACAAATATTGTAAAGCAGGTTTTTTTACCTGTTGAAAAAGTATACAAAGTTCTGAATGGTAAAAAAGTAATGCGTGAGCGGAATTTTTATCCAGGTTATATTATGATTGAAGTGGCTGATGGGAAACTGAATGATGATATGATTCAATCAATGAGCAATATCAGCAATGTCATGCATTTTTTAACTGATGGTAAAGGATCAAAAGGGAATATCATTTCTTTACGTAAAGCCGAAGTAAATAAAATGCTTGGTAAGGTTGATGAAATGAGTGATGCCGGCGGAATGACAATGAGCGAGCCTTTCATTATAGGCGAAACCATTAAGATCATCGACGGGCCATTTAATGACTTTAACGGTGTTATTGAAGAGGTTAATGATGAAAAGAAAAAACTGAAAGTACAGGTTAAGATCTTTGGCAGGGCCACTCCGGTTGAACTCAGCTATATGCAGGTTGAAAAAATTGTTTAAATAACTTAGCCACTAACGTGGCTTTTTTTAATTAAAAATATATACAATGAAAAAATTATGGCTACTGATCCCGGCCTTATTTGCAGGCTTTTTTTTGTTGGCACAACCACCAACAGGAGATGCCAATACCGGGATGACATTCGGTGAAAAAATAACAGCAAATGGCGCTATCAGCACCAGTGAATTGGTTAAGGCCTTGCAAAGCACAAAATTGATGGATGTAAAAGTAAGCGGCAAGGTTAAGGAAGTTTGTAAAGCCGAAGGCTGCTGGTTAAGAATGGAAACGGCTGATGGATCCATGCTAATAAAAATGAAAGACCATGCATTTTTAGTGCCTTTATCTATGAATGGTAAACTCATTGTTGCTGATGGAACAGTTACACTAATAGAAACATCTGTTGAGATGTTGAAGCATTATGCAGAAGATGCAGGTAAGAGTAAAGCAGATATTGATGCGATTCGTGAACCAAAGAAAGAAATTACCATGCAGGCAAAAGGTATTTTAGTACTTTAATTACGAAAACATTAAAAAATCTTGCGGAAAAAGGGAGATTTTTTTTTAAAATATCCTTTAAAATCTATTTTTTTCCTTACCTTTGCCGCCCCAAATAGTTCTTTAGTAAAATCCCGATAGTTATCGGGAGACTTGGGAGTCCTGCCAAAAGCAAGACGCTATCACCAAAAAAATGTAAAAAATGGCAAAAGAGATCACCGCCTATGTCAAGCTCCAATGTAAAGGAGGACAGGCTAATCCGGCACCACCAATAGGACCTGCATTGGGTTCTAAAGGTATCAACATCATGGAGTTCTGTAAGCAATTCAATGGCAGAACCCAGGACAAACAGGGCAAAGTACTTCCTGTATTAATTACTGTTTATGCTGATAAGTCATTCGACTTTATCATTAAAACCCCTCCCGCTGCAGTTCAGCTAATGGACGCCGCTAAAATCACCAGTGGTAGTAAAGAACCTAACCGTGTAAAAGTTGGAAAAGTTACCTGGGCTCAGGTAGAAGAGATAGCCAAAGATAAAATGGCCGATCTGAATGCTTTTACAATAAACAGTGCTATGAGCATGATTGCCGGTACTGCAAGAAGTATGGGTTTAACTGTTGACGGTAAAGCCCCATGGGAAAATTAATATCAATCAATCCTGATAAATCGGGACCTAAAATTTGTAAAAAATGATTACGAAAAAAAGAAAAGTAGCAAATACTAAGGTTGATATTAATAAAGCTTATTCCTTAAAGGAAGCTTCAACATTAGTTAAAGAAGTAAACACAACAAAATTCGATAGCTCTGTAGATCTGCATATTAAATTAGGCGTTGATCCAAAGAAAGCCGATCAGGCCGTACGCGGTACTGTTTCTTTGCCACATGGTACAGGTAAAACAAAACGGGTACTTGTTTTATGTACACCCGATAAGGAAGCCGAAGCCACTGCTGCCGGTGCTGATTATGTAGGTTTGGATGAATTTATAACGAAAATTGAAGGTGGTTGGACAGATATTGACGTGATTGTAGCAACACCTTCTGTAATGCCTAAGATAGGTAAATTAGGTAAAGTGTTAGGCCCTCGTAACCTGATGCCAAATCCTAAAACCGGTACAGTTACTAATGATGTTGCAGGTGCAATCAATGATTTAAAAGGTGGTAAAATTGCTTTTAAAGTAGATAAAGTTGGTATCATACATGCCTCTATCGGAAGAGTTAGTTTTGCTTCTGAAAAAATCGCTGAAAATAGCCAGGAACTGATTAATGCTATCATGAAATTAAAACCATCATCATCTAAGGGAACTTATTTGAGAGGGGTTAGCATGGCAAGCACGATGAGTCCGGGTATTGCAATTGATACGAAATCTGTTCACAACTAAAGCCCCACCTAACCATCCCCTGAGGGGGAGGGATAAACGGAGCGAATTAAAAATACTAAAATGACAAAACAGGAAAAAAATGAAGTGATTGAGTTGTTGAAAGGCAAGTTTGCTCAATACAATAACTTCTACATAACTGACACCGAAAGCTTAACTGTAGCACAGGTTGGCAGATTAAGGAACCATTGCTTTAATAAGCAGGTTGAAATGAAAGTGGCTAAGAATACACTTATTAAAAAGGCTTTAGAAAGTATAGATGCTGAAAAATACAGCGGTGTTTTTGATTCACTGCATAAGGTAACGGCTTTAATGTTCAGCGAAAATCCGAAAGAGCCTGCGATGATCATCAGCACTTTTCGTAAAGAAAATAACAACGAAAAACCGTTGTTGAAAGCGGCTTTTATTAATGGAGATGTATTTGTAGGAAACGATCAACTGAAAGCATTAACTCAGATCAAAACCAAGAATGAACTGATTGGTGAAGTCATTGGATTATTGCAGGCACCCATTCAACGTGTATTGGGCGCTTTACAAAACAAAGATGCAGCAAAAGAAGTAGTAGCTGAAGTAGTAGCTGAAGAAGTTGCCGCAGCAGTTGCAGAAGTCGTTGCAGAAGTCGTTGCAGAAATACCAACTGTTGAAGCTGCTCCGGTTGCCGAAGCGCCCGCAGCAGAAGCAGCACCGGAAACACCGGCGGCTGAAGATGAAACGCCACAGGCTTAGTTGTAAACTAAAACTGTAACCATTCGAATTTTGCACATTTGCTTAACTGCATATTTGCATATTTATAAAGTAACAATTTTTTTAAAACACTCCGACGGACCCAATATAACAAGGGTGTGAAGCCGGAAAAAAAACAAACATTATGGCAGACGTAAAAACATTAGCTGAAAATTTAGTAGGCTTAACAGTTAAAGAAGTACAGGAATTAGCAGAATTTTTAAAATCAGAGTACGGCATTGAACCAGCTGCTGCTGCAGTTGTGATTAGTGCAGGTGGCGATGGCCCTGCTGCTGCTGAAGAGAAAACATCTTTTGATGTGATCTTGAAAGCTGCTGGTGCCAACAAATTAGCGATTGTAAAGATCGTTAAAGAATTAACAGGATTAGGATTGAAGGAAGCTAAAGATTTAGTTGACGGTGCTCCAAAACCAGTTAAAGAAGGTGTTGACAAAGCAACAGCAGAAGAAATCAAAACAAAATTAGCTGAAGCTGGTGCTGACGTTGAGGTTGCTTAATTAATTCTTTCTTGTATGATGTAGCTTATAAATTCAGTGAATTTTATATGCAGATATTACTGCGAAGTCGCAAAAAATAAATTTAAAGGCCGGTCCCGCTTCATGCGGAGTCGGCCTTTTTTTAATTTTAACTTGATGCAAATAGTTGCCCTGTTATTTTGTAAAATGTAATTAAATGAGCGTTCTCGATAAAATGCAGCCAATCCAAAGTCTAATACCTTCTCCACAAAAACTACCTGTTACATATGTTACAACTGCCGAGGCATTGGCAAGTTGCATTTACCAACTCGAACAAGCTACGGAAATTGCATTGGATCTTGAATTTGACCGGGATAACCATAGCTATGGATTCAACCTATGCTTAATGCAAATTGCCAGTGCTACACACTGCTATCTTATTGATCCTAAAGCCGATCTTGATATCACACTTACTTTTCCGCTTTTGGAAAATCGGGCCATTCAAAAAGTAGTACACTGCTCTTCGGAAGATTTACGATTGTTGCATTCTTTGAAATGCTATCCTGTAAATCTGGCTGATACAGAACATTATGCTAAGCTTTTAAAC
>CANKNL010000069.1 GCA_947483345.1 Chitinophagaceae bacterium
TAAGCTGAAGAAGAAGTTGAAAAAGCACCTGTTGATAAGTTCAATCTTTTGATATCACCAAAGATTGAAACCACTTCATTTTTGGTTAAATAACCCCAGCTTGCAGAAATATCCCAATCGAAGTTTTTAGATTGTACTGGTTTAACAAAAGCCGTTACATCCCAACCCTTCTTGGCAATTTCACCTGCATTTTTAGATATCGTTGTAAATCCTGTTTGTGCCGGTACTGTTACGTTAACCGGGAAGTCTTTATTAGTTCTATCCCAATAGGTAACATT
Source organism: Chitinophagaceae bacterium (assembly GCA_947483345.1). Taxonomy (GTDB): domain Bacteria; phylum Bacteroidota; class Bacteroidia; order Chitinophagales; family Chitinophagaceae; genus Ferruginibacter. Next base: position 279 of record CANKNL010000069.1, read on the forward strand.
AAAACCAAACCTGTTTTTCATGAAACGCATTTCCAATCCAAATTCTTTTTCAACATTGGTAGCACCCTGTAATGCAGGGTCAACCAGGTTGTTTGGAACAGAAGTAAGAATGTTGCCATTATATTGCTGTGTTCCGATTGTATATACTGAATTTAACTGACCAATACCTAATGTATTTAATAACTGACCTATAGAACCTCTGATTTTACCATAGCTGATAAAAGGAACCGCATTTCTGATCAAATCGCTGAATACAAAAGATAAACCACCTGATTTAGAATCGATATAATTTCCGGCAGGCTCAGAAGACGTATAGTCTCTACGATAAGATCCTTCAATAAATAAATAGTTACGGAAACCTATATCAGCACGTATGAATAAACCACGACGTTTGAAATCCTGCCGGGTATTACCATAGTTGATCGGGCTTTTAGAGTTAGCCAATGCATATAAACCGGGTGCACTTAAACCATTAACAGTATTAGCGTTAACGCCTCTGAAAGTTGATTTTAAGATATCAAAACCGGCATTTGCATTAAACTGGAAACTTTTATATTTTTTGCCGTAAGTAATGATCCCCTCATAGTTCTGACGATTGCTGAAGGTGTTATTTACACCATAAACAGCAAAAGCGTTACCATCATAAGGATTAAAAGACATCTGGTTGGCACTTTGCTCTAACTCACTCTTATAAATTGTTTCGGAATTAGTAGTTAATTGTTGCTTACGATAAGTCAGTTTAACTTTAAAATCGTTATTGATCTTATAAGATAATGATACATCACCAAAAAGTCTGTCTCTTCTAACACTATTATCTACATAGTCGAAATACTGGTAAAAATTATACCAATAGTTACCACCCCATGATTTTCTTGGATTAGAAGGATCATAAGCATCAGGATTATTTTTATTCCAGCTTGCAAAAACGCCTTCGGGACTGGATAAAGTTCTTAGTTCTTTCATTTTTCCCATATCCAGATCTCTGTGAAACCAAGAACCGAATGAACCGGTTGTTTGGTTAGAATAGCCATCATCACTTTCTGTGTTAGCATCTTGTGCTATATAGTTAAAGTTAACACCCAGTGTTAAACGTGAGCTTAATTCTGCGGTTAAGTTTGCATTTAAAGTATGACGCTTAAGATATTCGGTAGGTGTTAAACCTTTAATATCAAGGTTAGTATAAGAAACCCTCATATTTAAGTTATCAGTAGCTTTAGAGAAACTGACGTTATTGGTTTTAGTTACACCTGTTTCCCAGAAGTCGCGAACGTTAGTTGGTTGCGGTGTAAGTGCCGTAGTTTTAAATGAATACTCACTACCCGGATACCAGGCATACCAAGGAATATGTTGCTGTCCTACCATACGTGGACCCCAACTCGCATCATCAGAATAATCGTGATAATAACTACCGCTCAGTGCTTTCCAACCTTCGGGCTGTCCTGGCTTATAAGTATATAAACTTAAATCACCGTTAGCACCACCTGCATAAGAATTTTGATAATCAGGTACGATATAAACTTTATCAAATTGCACACCTGAGTTAATCTCTAATCCAATACCCTTAGCCCCTTTTTTAGCTCTCTTTAAAGTAATTACAATGGCACCATTTGATCCATCAGGACCAAATAAAGCTGCAGCAGCAGGGCCTTGTAATACAGAATAGTCTTCCACATCATCAGGATTGATATCAGCACCACTTGGCATGATCGTTCCGTCTACAACATATAAAGCACCTGCACCCACGCCAAAACCATTTTCACCGCGTAAACGAACAACTGTTTCAGCACCTAATTTAGCAACGGACTGGCTACGAACCTGTGCGCCTGCTACTTTACCTGCCAAAGCGTTATTAACGTTTGTTTGACGAATGGTATTAACCTGATCGCCGGTTAGGTTTTGAACATTGGAAGCAGTACTTCTTCCTGTACGTTTAATACCGAAAGCACCAGTTACAACAACCTCTTTTAAATCTACACCACCTTTTTCCAAAACTGTGCTTAACACATTTTGAGTACCTACAGGTACTTCAGTTGTTTTGAAACTGGCTCCCGAAATAACTAACACGTCATTTGGGCTAACCCTAAGCGTGTAAGCGCCGTTAGCATCAGCTGAAACACCAGTATTGGTGTTTTTAACTTTTACAGTCGCAAAAGAAACCGGGTTACCATCAATATCAGTAACTCTGCCGGTCACCACGCGGCTTTGCGCAAATGCCAACACCCCACAGAGCATCAACATTGTAAACAGTGATAAAAATCTTCTCATGTGCATTTAATTAAGTTTAATGATGTGTAAAAATAAGGATAATTTCTTAACGTCAAAATAATGTTAAATTAATTTTCCACAGACTTTATAACGTATAATGACAAGAACCGATTTTAAATAGCTGCATTGCCCTGCCAAATTTGTTAAAATTTATACATCAGCTGCAGTTTTATTTCGCTTTTTGTATTTCCATTTATCTCGTCTAATCCGCTTCCAATAAGGGTTTTATTCATATAAAGTGTTTGTGCCCATTTTATCCAAAGGCTTATTTTTTTGTTAATATCATAGTTTATATTTATGTAATATCGATACCCTTTATCATAAAAAACGGGTATCGAAAAACTGTATAAAACGTCGTTTTCGTAGGCATATAAGCGGCTATTATAGCCTTCAGATTCAAAATATTGTACTCTCAGGCTGCCAGACCAGGGCTTAAGCATGGGCTTATATATAAAATCAAAATATATTAAAAACCCTTGTTCTGCAGCCATGCCCTTTTTATCAAACCACAGTAATTCGGTCCTGTTTCGCAGGGTAATTGAACTGGTTATTTTGTAATTGATCTGTGTACGCCAGTTTTTTTTTGGTTGTTGAATAACAGGGGATAAAATGAGAAGTTCGGCATTTGCATTGATGGCCTTTGATTCGGCATGAAAACGGGAATAGATCTCGAGTTGTTTATTAGGTTTATAATTGAGTTGAATTAAATAATCTGTGCCGGTATTAGGTGCATTAACCCGGTAACGCAGCCAGGGAAATTTATAAAAGTCTGCATAGGCATCTATTCGCCATATATTATTGGGCCTAATAGATACCCCGGCATATAAACCCGTTTCATTACCGGGGTATGCACTTTCTGTAAATGCCGTTGTATAGAGTGATTGGTAAGATTTAGACAGTTTGCGGTAAAGTAAACTAACATCTACCCGGGAGGATGTACTGATCATTAAACCATTAATAAATGCCCTATCCAACCCGGATGTAAAAGCCGCTTCGCCAAAAAAATGCAGATTTTTAAAGGTGTAGCTGTAATCTACACTATAATTACCAAAACGCTTACCAGCCAGGGCATAAGTATTATAAGGCTCAGCAGCTTTTATCAAAGGCAGTTTAAATGTATACTGAATAGCGTTTATGCCCAGGTGTAGTCTTTTATACTGAAAAGACAGGTTACCGCCATAAACCAGTTGGTGCTGACTGCTTTTATCTGCAGTTTCTGCTTTAGTACGGTGATAACCGGATGTTTGCAATGAAGAAATAAAATCGCCGCTGCCCTGAACGGTATCGGCCACCAAATTGGCATCACTATTTTTATAAGAACCAAAAAAGGTAAGTTGCCAGTTTCTTTTTTGGAGTGTTATTCCAATGCCGCGGTGAAAATTATTTTCACCGGCCGAATTATAGGGCCCTAAAACAGCTGACTCTCTTTTAATTTGGATAACATCCGCACTTTTTTTAAAGGCGAGGCTTTGCCATTGGATTAAGCCCTGACCCATGTTTACTGTATAATCACCTATGGCCAGTGCTTTGATGACGCCTATTTGGCGGGCAAAAATATGGGCCGAATAAAAATCAAATCCTTGTTTTTGTTTTCCCTTAAAAAACTGTTCACCGGCATCCTTCTCGGCCAGTATCCCAAACTGCAAAAGATTTTTATAATTATAGGCATACCTAAATAAAAGTTGTTGTGCCGAGCCCGGATAAAAGTTAACTGCCGTTGAAGAATCCAGCAGATAGCCGCGTGCTCTTTCCGGCACCTGCGAAGCCCTGATGAGCAGACTATGATTACGGTTAACTAACCTGCCCCTTATTGTTTTTACCATGGGCATGGGTATACTAACGGTAATGTATGGTGCTATCTTTTGAATGGTTTCAATATGCCAGCCGGGTATAGCCTGCAACTCATACAGGTTTACCAGTTTACCCATGACCTTACGGTATACCAAAAAATTGCTGATCTGCAAAGCGGTCAGCATATGCAGTTGATTTAATTCGGCCGCATCAGCCGTATTGAGGTTGATTTGATCTTTTAAGAAATGCATCAGTTGTTGCAGGTATGCATCATCCTCCGTTTCCCGATCACTATTATGCGCTGTACTATTTTCCAGCTGTTGTTCGGTACCGGGTGTAACAGGTTCGGTTACCTGCGAAAAGGTTTGCCAGGCATTAACCAAAATAAAAAACAGGATGATCACTGGTCTCATGCTTTACCTTTTTTAAAATGTATGATTAATAATAAACCCGGCGAAAACCCCAGTTGGGGATGATAGCTGGAAGACATATCCAATCTTAGATTTTTCCAGCCCGCACCAACCCCGCCGTATACCGTACCCGATTCGCTGATGCATCCAGCTTTGGCGAAAAACTGTTTGGCAAATTGGTATTGCAACCCGGCTATAACATTTACGGCTTTATCTTCTTCTTTAATTATTTCGCTGCTGATAAAAAATCTTTCTGACGCCTCATATCCCCATCCCAGTTTATAAACTGCCGCCAGTTTCTCTGCTTTATCTTTTCCTATTTTTCCGCCTACAGGGTTATAAACGTGAACGCCTATACGCATATTATTGGTGACCTGCATCAGGATCCCAATTTCGAAATTAATAGCCGTTGCGTTACCATAGGCCGGTGTTCGGTAGCCATAATAATTAAATTGTACACCAACATCTACAAGCCTCCCCAAGTGTCGGGCAAAGGCCAGTCCTATTTTATTTTCATTAAAATTTTTAAACCCGGCATAGTTTAACTGGAGCCCGAAATTACCTAAACGGGAAGGCATAGATGCCGTTAAGGTATAGGCACTTATTTCTTTGAGCATAAATCGCCTTTCGCCAAAAATACCCATGCCCGCATTGTTGATTTGAGCCAATGCCGCCTGATTACCCGTAAAGGATAAGGGGTCATTTTGTTTTAAGCTATAAGCTGATAAACTGATACAGGGTTGTGCGGTATGATATCGAACAGATTGTGCTGTTACAGATACCATACTCATACTGATAAACAGTACTACAAGCGTAGACATTTTCATGTTAGGGACGGTTAGGGATGATCAAGGTAATAATATTTATATATGAAACAAATAATTTTTTACGTTTTTTTTCAGGAATTTCTTGTTTACTTTTGCCCTATGCAGTTATTAGATGGTAAAATTGTTTCTCAAGCCGTTAAAAACGATATCAAAGAAAAGACCTGTCTGTTCACCCGTGCGGGTAAGAAAACACCCCATTTGGCCGCCATTTTAGTGGGCAGCAACGGGGCCAGCGAAACCTATGTAGCCAGTAAGGTGAAAAATTGTGAGGAGGTTGGATTTAAAAGCAGCCTTATCCGTTTTGATGAAAATTGTGGTGAAGCCGAATTGATTACGGCAATTGAAAAGCTGAATAACGATGATGATGTAGACGGCATTTTGGTACAGCTCCCTTTACCCAAACACATTGATGAAGAAAAAATAATCAATCTCATTAATCCGGATAAGGATGTAGATGGGTTTCATCCCATGAGTATTGGAAAAATGGTACAAGGGCTACCTACTTTTATTCCGGCTACGCCGTATGGCATATTACTGATGCTGGAACATTACAAGATTGAAACCAGTGGAAAACATGCCGTCATCATTGGCCGCAGTAATATTGTTGGCCGGCCCATCAGCATCCTGCTCAGCAGAAATACGACTCCCGGAAATTGCACAGTAACGGTTTGCCATAGCCGCACAAATAATTTAAAAGACATTTGTTTGCAGGCTGATATCATTGTTGCTGCTTTGGGCATACCGGAATTTTTAAAAGCCGATATGGTAAAAGACAAGGCGGTTGTTATTGATGTTGGCATTACCCGGGTTGCTGATGCTTCAAAAAAATCGGGATTTGCCATAAAAGGTGATGTTGATTTTGCAAACGTAGCCCCTACATGCAGCTATATAACCCCTGTACCTGGTGGCGTAGGATTAATGACCATTGCGGCATTGCTGATGAATACGTTTACGGCCTGTGAAAATAAATACAAATAATACAAACTGCATTACGGCATTTTTTACGTTTCCCATGACCCCTACAATACCCAGCCATACCGCTTTGCTTCCTGTAATGGAACATTTTTACACCATTCAGGGAGAAGGCTATCACCAGGGCAGAGCGGCTTATTTTATCCGCTTGGGCGGATGTGATGTGGGCTGCGTTTGGTGCGATGTAAAAGACAGTTGGGATGCTGAATCGCATCGCAAAATGTCAGTCACCGATCTGGTAAATGAGGTGCTGATTAATGCCTCTCCCACCAGTGGAGGCCGGGAAGGGGCTTTGGTGGTAATTACCGGTGGCGAACCGTTGATGCACAATTTAAATGAGTTAACTGTTGCACTTCAATCTGCCGGATTAAAAACCAATATCGAAACATCAGGTACCCATCCATTATCCGGTAACTGGGATTGGATCTGCCTTTCACCAAAAAAATTTAAAGCCCCGCTGTCGGACCTATTACCGGTTGCCAATGAATTAAAAGTGGTTGTATTTAATACATCTGATTTTGACTGGGCCGAAAAATATGCAAGACTGGTTTCTGCTGATTGTAAATTATACCTGCAACCCGAATGGGAACAGGCTGCTGTTGTTACGCCTTTAATTATTGAGTATATCAAGCAAAACCCACAATGGGAGTTATCGCTTCAAATTCACAAATACATCAACGTACCTTAAAATAAAATGTTATAATTCTCTTTAAAGAATAAAATGGCATTGTTTTCGTTTTACCTTTATTCAACGAATAAATATAAATGCAAAACATCAAATCTATCAGTCCTAAAATATGTCTTTCTTTCTTCATTTTTAATTTTTCATTTTTAATTTGTACTGCTCAATGGTACGATCCTGAAAAAGTAAATAAAAAAGCAGGTGACATTTATGGTCAGGCTTATGAAGAAGCTACTGCCGGTAACTATACAGCCGCATTAATACATTTAGATGAAGCACTGGCTTTAGACCCGAAATTTGTAGATGTATTTTTATCCCGTGCCGGGATCTATGCCGAATTAAAAAATTATTCAGCTTCTGTTGCCGATTTTGAAACCGGATTAAAAATGGATTCGGTGTATTCAAAAACCTATTTACTCCCCTATTCCATTTCACTGGCAGGTATGGGAAAATTTCAACAGGCGTTGGTTGCAGTAAATGAATTTTTAGCTAACCCTACCTTAAACACACAAAGTATTAAAGCCGGCAATTACCGTAAAACGGTTTATACTTTCGCAATAGACAATGAAAAAAAACTTGCAGGAAAAGTGTATGTTTTTGCACCGGTAAATATGGGCGACAGCATCAATACCAAAGATCTGGAATATTTCCCTTCATTAACTATTGATGGCCGTAAAATGATCTTCACCCGACGGGTTGCCAGTGATGAAGATTTTTATGAAAGTAACTTTGTAAATGGCAAATGGAGCAGCGCTCAACCGCTCGGTGGCAAAGTAAATACCAATCTGAATGAAGGCGCACAAAACATTTCGCAGGACGGGCAACTGTTGATCTTTACAGGCTGTAATTACCCCGAAGGTGAAGGCAGTTGCGACCTGTATTTTTCTGTAAAAACAAATATTGGCTGGAGTGAGCCACAAAACCTGGGGCCGCTAGTGAATACTGATTTCTGGGAATCATCACCATCCTTATCTCCAGACAAAAGAGACCTGTATTTTGCCAGCAGCCGGGCCGGAGGCTTTGGCGGCCGCGACATTTGGGTAACACACCGATTACCTACAGGTAAGTGGAGCCGCCCCGAAAATTTAGGTGAAGCAGTAAACACAAGTGGTGATGAGAGCTGTCCCTTTATGCATGCCGATAATGAAACCCTTTACTTCAACAGCAATGGCCATCCCGGTTATGGCATGACTGATTTATTTTTAAGTAAAAAAGTTAATGACAGCAGTTGGGTGGTTGCAGAAAATTTAGGCTATCCCATCAATACCATTGACGACCAGGGCTCTTTAATTGTTGCTGCAGATGGCAAAACAGCTTATTATGCAAGTGATGGAACAGATACCAAAGGCGGACTTGATCTGTATACTTTTGAATTAAGGGAAGACATCAGGCCATTAAAAACATTATGGGTTAAAGGAAAAGTATTTGATAAAAAAACAACTGCAGGTTTACCCTCAGCAGTTGAATTAACCGATTTAAAAAATGGTAACCTCATTAGTAAAATACAAACTGACGAAGAGGGAAATTACCTGGTTACCTTACCCGTTGGGAAAGACTATGCCTTTAATGTAAACCGGCGTGGGTATTTATTTTATTCAGATAATTTTTCGTTACAAACGAACAATACTGATTCTGCCTTTATTGTAAACATCCCTTTACAACCCATTGAAAAAGGAGCGACCATTGTTTTAAAAAATATCTTTTTTGAAACAGGCAAATTTGAATTACAGAATGAATCAAAATCGGAGCTGAATAAACTGGTTACTTTATTACATGATAATCCCAATTTAAAAATTCAGATTGACGGGCATACCGATCAGGTTGGACAGGAGAAAGACAATCTTGTTCTTTCGACCAACCGGGCAAAAGCGGTTGTGGAGTATCTATTGAGCAAATCAGTTAATGTACAACGCCTTAGTTACAAAGGATACGGTTCTGGCAAACCGGTGGCAGACAATATATCAGAAAAAGGTAAAGCGCAGAACCGCCGAACAGAACTTTCTATAACCGGTAATTAAATATTTTATTTATTATTGCTGTACATTTCAATTTTGCATTACCCTATGCTCAGTGATTTAATATACCAGATTGCCCTCACCCATGTGCCCCATATTGGCGATGTACACGCCAAGGCATTAGTTCATATTTATGGAGATGCCCAATCGATTTTTAAAGCCAAGAAAAAGGAACTGGATTGTATTGAAGGCATTGGCACTGTAAGGGCAAAATCAATAAAGGATTTTACCGATTTCAGCATCGCTGAAGCAGAAATTAAATTTATTGAAAAATATAAAATTTCGCCCCTTTTTTTAACTGATGACCATTATCCAAAACGTTTATTAAACTGTTACGATAGTCCGGCTTTATTGTATTATCGAGGTCATGCTAATCTTAATAATTCAAAAATTATTTCCATAGTTGGCACCAGAAATAATTCTGATTACGGCAAACTGGTTTGTGAAAAATTTATCGAAGACCTCCAATCAGAAAATGTGTTGATTGTAAGTGGCCTCGCTTTTGGTATAGATACGATTGCACATAAAGCGGCATTGAAAAATAATTCACAAACGGTGGCAGTACTTGCTCATGGGCTCGACAGGATCTATCCGCAACAAAACAAAACCCTGGCCAGGCATATTACTGAACAGGGTGGTTTACTCACCGAATTTAAAAGCAATACAAATCCGGATAAACAGAATTTCCCAAAACGCAATCGTATTGTTGCCGGCATGTGCGATGCGGTAATTGTAATTGAAAGCAGCAAAAAAGGTGGCTCTCTCATTACTGCCGAATTGGGTAATGGTTATAATAAAGATGTATTTGCCATACCCGGCCGCATCAATGATTCAAAAAGTGAGGGCTGCAATTATCTTATAAAAAATAATAAAGCCGCACTCATCAATTCTGCCGATGATTTTCTGGAGATGATGAACTGGAAACAAATGCCAAAATCATCGGCAAAAAAACAACGGGAATTATTTATTGAATTAACACCCGATGAAAAAATTGTGGTAGATATTTTACAGCAACGGGAAAGTATTCAGATAGATGAACTGTATTTTAAAAGCGGCTTAAGCAGTAGTGCAGTAGCAACTGCCTTGCTGATGCTGGAGATGCAGAATGTAGTTTTAAGCCTGCCCGGGAAGGTGTACAAACTGGCCTGAGTTTACTTTCAACTTTGCGCTTTCAACTTTGCACTTTATCTTTGCCTATGGCAACACTAAATAATTCCACTCCAAAAAGCAAATCCGGCAAATTTTACGACGGCTTAACATTTGATGATGTTTTACTCATGCCGGCCTATTCACAGATTTTACCCCGGGAAGTAAATATCAGTACACAACTAACTAAAACGATAACCCTGCATGTACCCATGTTAAGTGCAGCCATGGATACGGTTACCGAAGCGGCCTTGGCCATTGCATTGGCACGGGAAGGCGGACTTGGTATTTTACATAAGAATATGAGCATCGACCAGCAGGCCGATCAGGTACGTAAAGTAAAAAGAAGTGAAAACGGCTTGATACTAGACCCGGTAACTTTAAGCCCCGATGCGACCATTGGCGAAGCTCTGCGCCTGATGAAAGAAAATAAGATCGGTGGCATTCCCATTGTGGATGCCAGCCATAAACTCGTAGGCATACTCACCAACCGCGATCTGCGCTTTGAAACCAATTACAAAGGCAAAGTGAGTTCGGTAATGACCAAAGAAAACCTGATCACTGCACCAGAAGGCACCGATTTAAAAAAAGCAGAACTCATTTTCAAAAAAAATAAAATTGAAAAATTACCGGTAGTAAATAAAGCCGGCAAATTAATTGGGCTTGTTACTTTCAGTGATATTTTAAAATTAAAATCACATCCACATGCTGTAAAGGATTCTTTTGGAAGGCTGCTGGTAGGTGCCGGTGTTGGTATAACCGGTGATATTATGCAGCGTGTGGAAGCCCTATACAAAGTAGGTGTTGATGTGATTTGCCTGGATAGCGCACACGGCCATACCAAAGGCGTAATTGACTCTTTAAAAAATATAAAAAAAGCCTATAAACATATTCAGGTCATTGCCGGTAATGTAGCTACAGGTGCAGGTGCTAAAGCATTAGCCGATGCAGGTGCCGATGCCGTAAAAGTAGGTATCGGACCAGGGTCTATATGTACTACCAGAATTGTGGCCGGTACAGGTGTGCCGCAAATTACAGCAGTTATGGAGGCGGCCATGGCTTTAAAAAATAAAAAAGTGGGCATCATCAGTGATGGTGGTATACGATACACAGGCGATATGGTAAAAGCCATAGCTGCAGGTGCCAGTTGTGTTATGATGGGTAATGTTTTTGCAGGCACCGAAGAAAGCCCTGGCGAAACCATTATATACGAAGGAAGAAAATTTAAACAATACCGTGGCATGGGTTCTTTAGGCGCCATGGCGCAAGGCAGCAGTGACCGTTATTTTCAGGATGTGGAAGATGATATCAAAAAATTTGTACCGGAAGGTATTGAAGGGCGTGTTGCCTATAAAGGCTATTTGCGTGAAGTGGTTCACCAGTTTACCGGTGGGTTACGTGCCGGTATGGGCTACTGCGGTGCAAAAGATATTCATGCATTACAACAGGCCACTTTTGTAAAAATCACCAATGCCGGTATGAGGGAAAGCCATGCACATGATATTGCGATAACAAAAGAAGCGCCTAATTACAGCAGGTAAGAAAACTAAAAAGTCAAACTTGAAAAGTCAAAAAAAAGCAGACCTCACATTTATTATGGCCAGACTAAAAAAGAAGATTTCATTTTTACTTTTTACTTTTTACTTTTTAATTTTTCATTCAGCTTCGGCACAAGACTCCTCCCATCTCCGCATCTCCCTCCTTACCTGCACACCCGGCGAAGAACTCTATTCCACTTTTGGGCATAGTGCTTTCCGGATTATTGACAGCAGCAAAGCGATTAATGATGAATGGCAGGATGTGGTTTACAATTACGGCACTTTTAATTTTGA
>CANKNL010000070.1 GCA_947483345.1 Chitinophagaceae bacterium
GCCCCCACTGCAGGCCTGCATTTTACTAAGGACATTTTTAACAGTCTTGCTAAAAAAAACATTAAAACCGATTTTGTAACACTGCATGTTGGGGCTGGTACATTTAAGCCTGTGAAAGCGGCTATCATGAAGGATCATGACATGCATGCTGAGTGGATCGATGTGAGTATTGACTTGATTGAAAATTTAATTTCACAGCTCCATAAACCCGTTATTGCTGTTGGCACAACGTCATTACGAACACTCGAAAGCCTTTACTGGATGGGCGTTAAAGCCACATTGCAGCCAACGATTAAAGACTTGGCCATCAGTCAATGGGAAGTATATGACGCACCGCTGGCCCATTGCCATATCTCTGGTTCAGAAGCCTTGTCGGCATTATTAAAGTGGATGAAAAATAATAGTCTTGAAAAAATATTTACTAAAACTGAAATCCTGATTGCACCGGGATATACTTTTAAAATAGCCCATGCCCTGATTACCAATTTCCATCAACCCCAATCAACGCTTCTTCTGCTGGTTGCAGCAGCCATTGGTGATGACCTGACTACCGGACAGGCAGGTTGGCGAAAAATATATGATTATGCTTTGCAGCATGATTTTCGTTTTTTAAGTTACGGCGATGGCAGCCTTTTATTTATAGAAAATAATATTAACGCTGATTTAAACGGCCTGCATTAATTTTATAAACTAATTATACGCATTTATGATCATTAAGAAAATGGTAAGAACACTGTTTAACAATACAGGCATTTATATTGGCAAAAGCCCTACCTATAAAGGCAAGGCCAATTTTTGTATAGACGGTTTCCATTATGGCCTTTCATTTCCTTCTGCCAATTATACACCCTGGCTGGGCGATGACGCATTTTTGAAAATTTATACCCAGATTAAAACCAATACCCTGGTTGATATATACCGCTGTTATGAACTTTGGCAATTGGTACAAAAAGCACAATCATTAAATCCCGCTGCTGCTATTCTGGAAGTTGGCGTTTGGCGTGGAGGCACTGCAGGTATTATGGCACAGCAATTATCAAATGTAAATAGTAAAGCTATTTTATATTTGGCTGATACTTTTTCGGGTGTGGCAAAAGCAGGTGCCAATGATAATTTTTACACAGGTGGCGAACACAGTGATACCAGCCAGTATATAGTAGAAGATCTGTTAAAAAACAAAAGTCAATATCCGCATTTTAAGATTTTAAAAGGTATTTTTCCGGATGATACCGCCAATAAAATTCCTGTAAACGAACAATTTAGCCTTTGCCATATTGATGTAGATGTTTATGACTCTGCAAAAGATATTTTGGAATGGGTATGGGATAAATTAATACCCGGCGGGGTTGTGGTTTTTGATGATTATGGCTTCCATAGCTGTACGGGTGTAACAAAACTGGTAGATGCCTATCGTAATCATTCAGACAGACAGATCATTCACAACCTGAATGGTCATGCCCTTATGATTAAAATTGCTTGATTTTTTACTGACGGATAGTTACCGGTGTACCCAGTGGAATATAACTGTACAGGTCCTTCATTTCGGTGTATTTTACAGAAACACATCCATCGGTCCAGTTATAAAAATTATCGATGGTCCACTCTTCCTGAGGCCTGGTGGCATGAATAGCAATGCCATTACCAATTTTGGCATTTTTGGGTACCAGTCCTTTCGCCTTCCTTTCTTTAAATTTTTGAACACTGATATCGTTAGGATAATCCAAAAGTAGCTCGGGTCCCCAATTCTGGTGAATCTTTTTAAGGATTACTTTAAAATTACCTTCAGGTGTTTTTTTATCTCCCTCTCTCATTTTATCACTTAAGTCTTTGCTTCCAAACACGATGGGATACGTAGCATACCATCCCTCTTCATCATATACATATAATTCATATTCACTTTTATCAACAATAATATAATAGGGATTATACACACTATCTTTTTTAACCCTTTTTATCTGCTTGGCGGCTTTTTTTGAAGTAGATTTTTTTTTGGGTACAGGTATAAATGAAAACAACATCACCCCTAAGGTTAACATACAGATTTGAGAAAGACGGGTAAATTTCATTTTGTGAAAATAATTTTATTTTTAGCTGCAAACGACGTGCCGTTTAAAATTATTTTATTCCCTTACAAAAGATTAACAAAAAATATGACTTAAATAAGAACTTCCGGTAACACCGGAAGTTCTTATTTTAAGTTCAGCCTTTATGCATGCTCATAAAATCATCATGGGTAACTAATTGAAAAACTGCGCTTTTTACCAAAAACTAAACCTGAATCCCATATTATATGGCCTCATATCCAGGCTCCTTTCGTATATTGATTTTGGACTAAATGAACCATATAACCGAACAGGCCCGATACCTATTTCGGCTACATAAGAAAATTTGAAATGCGCTAAATCATAATCACCTTTATTTTTTAATTTTCCCCTTTCGTTACTTTTTTGTTTGTTACGCTGGCTATAAAGATAACCGGCACTTACCCCCAAACTAAAACTTACACCTTTTTTAGGTTGATCTGGATTAGTTACAAAATTCAACATCAAGGGTATTGTGGCATAGTCTGCAGCCAGTTTATTCTTACTAAATGCTATTGAATCCCTGAAAATAAAAGGCACATTGGTTTGTGTATTGGCCGTGTATGGTACCAGTCCGCCTTCATTATAATTAACTGCAGATTTATATCTGTAATTATTCAGCTCAAGCCCAAAACCATACTTAAGATTAACGTGGTGCTTGATCAAATTTATCCTTTGCATAAAAACCCAAATGTTTACATTCATGCTTTTACCCCCTTTGAGTTTAAAATCATTTTTATTTAATGCAGGATAACCCGGTCTGTTAATGAGATAACTGCCTGTATTGGTATAATCTGTTTTGTCATTGTAATTTGAAAATCCGAGATCAATGATCCACCAATTAGTAGACAGGTTTGATTTTTTCTTTTTCGAATTGTCGTCGCCGATCTTTACTGAAAGCCTTTTGTCTTTATCCCCTTTCCCTTTTTTAACTATTATCATACCCCCAATCCTGATTGTATCTTTATTGAGATCTGTTTTAACAGAGTCTTCCTGTGCCAATACGTTTAAGCAAATCATTGCTATGGCTAAAAGTAGAATTAGCTTTTTCATAATTTCAATTTTAAGTGATTATTTTAATGCAATTTCAAATGCGGCAATCTTTATGCCATCGCCTGTCTTTAAATTGGTGGTACGTTCTAAAACTCTTTTTGCTTTTCGCAAAAAACCACCAAGTACTGTTCGCTTTTCTTTGTCATCATCAACGTTTAGATAACGGCTGTTATTTTCACCACTGGCAGCATCATTATTTACTACCTGAATGGCAGTTGAATTTATTTGTGCATGACCATTGTTAACCTGGGTAATAACCGCCTTGTTTATATTCTCTTTCGGATTGGTTTTAACAATAGCATCATTATTTCCGGAAACACTGCTCCTATTGTTATTTTCAGGTAATACGTTAGCAACAATTGTTTCGTTACGTCTATTTCTGTTAATATTTTCAAAATAGAGTTTTGGTAAAGTATGGCCGGGTTTATTAGAGCTGCTATTCTGTACGGTCATATTTTCTTTTGGAGTAAAGCCAATAGCCTTATTCACTTTTCCTGTTTCCGGGTTATGATTCTCATTTGACTGAGCTTCTCTCTTTTTTTGATGGACAGCCGATCCTCCATTTTCTGCAATTGCTTTGTCATCTGAGGGTGTTGAGCTTATTGTAGTTTTTATGTTTGTTCGGCTGGTTTTAGCGCCATTAACCAACTTGTTTGAGCCGCTTGTTGTTTTATAATCATTTGTAAATACGGTGATCCCCGTCCAAAGCGCAAAACCCAGTATTATGGCTGCGGCTGCTGCACGCCACCATGTAAAGCCAACTACCCTGCCCCCCTTTTTTCTGTATAATAAATGTTTATTTTCAAAAACTACAGTCCGATCTGGTTGCAGTTTTGTCTGTTGCAAAATGGCCCACTCTGCCATCGCTTTATTATCTGTTGCCAATAAAATTTCAACAGACTTTTTATCTGCAGCAGACAATTCATCATCAGCAAACAATAACAAATTTTCGTGTAATGCAGTAATTTCAACTTCCCTGTACAACCAATTTTTTTTATCCAGATTAATATCATCAGCTTTTATTACGGTCTGTTGCAATAAAATAAGCTCCATTTTAAGATCTGGATTTTCCTGTACAAACATATCCACGGCTTTCCTTTCTGCAGCAGATAATTCCTTATCTACATACAGTAAAAAAAATGTTTCGTAATTATGTCGATTAACAGTCATTATTATTATTTGTTGTTGTTAGTTGTTAGTGAGCCGCATGCCAGGCCATTAAACAACTGGTAACTATATCACGTTTTCCGGGCTCACGATATACGCCCTCAAAAGCAGCCTTGCTCTGTGTAAATAAACCTTTACCTGACTGTCGTTAAGTCCGGTTATTTGTCCAATCTCCTCGTAGCTGTATCCCTCATAATCTTTCAATAATACCAGGCTTCGTTGTTTTTCATTTAACGTATACAAGGCCTCATTCAAAATCCTTTTAGTATCATAGTTTGGTGATATTGCCCCTTTTGCATTTTCAGAAAAATCTTCATGCAAAACAACGCGCTTTATTTTCCGTACATGATCAATCATTTGATTGTATGCAATTGTAAACAGGTAGCTTTTACTACGTGCCTGTTCAACTTTATCCCTATTGATCCATAGTTTTTCAAATGCACCCTGCACCACATCCTTTGCATCCTCATTATGCCTCAAATTTTTGAGGATAAAGCGGTATACATTGTCTGCATACAGGTTTACGCATTCATTATATTCTCTCTCAGTCATACAGTTTTTGGGTAGTTAATTTACCCCAGTAAGGTTATTTTTAAGTGTAATACGAAGGTGGATAATAAAATGTTACAAAAAATAAAAAAAAACCTGTCGGCCTGAACTCGGTTCTTTACTGCCGTTTCAGTCGGTAACCACACTAAAAGACAGGGGACTTCAAACCTAACATTCTCCAAACATGATATATTCCTATGCCTTTTTATCACTTGATTAGCATTATTTCAAAATAGCTATTAATTTCCCTACCGGGCTGGGGAATTGGTGGGGCTTTTATCTTAAATTTGCCCCTTATCAACTTTTATATATGAATGAGCATTTTGTAGCCCGCATCGCTTCCGAAATCGCCGGGATTGAAGCAGCCGGTCTCTCTAAAAAAGAACGCATCATCAGCAGTGAACAGGGTGCCGAAATTATTGTAAATGGCAAGACGGTTCTAAACTTTTGTGCCAATAATTATCTTGGTCTGTCATCACATCCAAAAGTAGTGGCCGCTGCCAAAAAGTATATTGATCTACGAGGCTATGGCATGAGTAGTGTACGTTTTATCTGCGGTACACAGGATATACATAAAGAACTGGAAAAAAAGCTGGCTGACTTTTTAGGCACAGAAGATACCATCTTATACGCTGCAGCTTTTGATGCCAATGGCGGTGTTTTTGAACCTTTGTTTGGCGAAGAAGATGCGATCATTTCTGATGCACTCAACCATGCTTCTATTATTGATGGTGTTCGTTTGTGTAAAGCACAGCGGTATAGGTATGAACACAATAACATGGAAGATTTGGAAGCCAAACTTATAGAATCTGCTCAGTTACGCAGCAGAATAATTGTAACCGATGGCAGTTTCAGCATGGATGGCACTATTGCTCAATTGGATAAGATTTGTGATTTAGCCGATAAATACGATGCTATTGTAATGATTGATGAATGCCACAGCAGCGGGTTTTTAGGTAAGACCGGAAGAGGAACTCACGAATACCGTAACGTGATGGGGCGCATTGATATCATCACCGGCACCTTAGGCAAAGCCCTTGGCGGTGCCAGTGGTGGTTTTACAAGTGGCCGTAAAGAAATCATTGAAATGTTGAGGCAACGTAGCCGGCCCTATTTGTTCAGCAATACGGTGGCACCAAGTATTGTGGGTGCATCAATAGCCGTTTTAGATATGCTTAGCGAAACAACAGAACTGAGAGATCAGCTAGAAATCAATACCCGTTATTTCAGAACCCAAATGACCGAAGCCGGTTTTGATATCAAACCCGGTGATCATCCCATCGTTCCCATTATGTTATACGATGCCGTACTGGCACAAAATTTTGCTGCTCAATTATTAGACGAAGGCATATATGTGATTGGATTTTTTTTCCCGGTGGTAGCAAAGGGACAAGCCAGGATAAGAGTACAATTAAGTGCCGCACATAGCCAACGGCATTTAGATAAAGCGATTGAAGCATTTACTAAAATTGGGAAAGCGCTGGGCGTGTTGAAATAAATAATATCGTTTTTTTATAAATAGTAAAGCCCCCGGTTTATTCTGAGGGCTTTACTATTTATAGAGCTTAGCGTATTTCTTTTAACACAATGGTCCAGCCAAGGTCCATTTTTACAATCAATGAATTACTGGAAATACCATTGATCCACATTGTTTTATTACCGGTACCATCGGCAGCATTGTTAATCATAAAGGCATCAATCTTTTTATCCTGGCCCTTTATTTTTACAACAGGCGTTACTTCATCTTTTTCGGGGCGGTAAAAAGTTTCCGGCTCGCCCGCATCTATCGTCATCGTCGTTTTTTTATCGGGCATATCGCTGAAATTTTTACCGGATAACCAAACCGTACAGGCATCCATTAAATTAAGTTCGCCACCTCGAAAATAATTTACATAATGGGTTGCTTCATTTTTAGCTTTGTAACTTAGTAAAACATGACCTTTGGTATTGCTGCTATTGGTCATTTCATAATTAAAATCAATACCATTTTCACTTTCGCCGTTAATGGTTATAATAAAATCATATTCATTAGTGCCGGCTTTTACCTGGTAAACCAATTTATCTCCCTTTTGAATGTCATATGATTCCGTACTACCGTCATCGTTTTTAATCATCATAGGCAAATACATAGAACTCTGGGCAATACTGCTGCAAGTAAATACCAAATAGGAAATAAAAAGTAAAAGGCTCTTTTTCATAACAGATTATTTAGTTTAAGGGTTAAATATACAAAAATGGCCTATGCCACAGAGACGGTATTTTTGGGATCATAAAATCGGCGTAAATCAAGCTTTTAAACAGCAAAACTCTATCTTTGCTTTGATTAAAGATGATCAGAATGACCAGACCTGAAAGGAGCGTCGCCATTGAAGCTTAATCAAAGTACGAATGTCGGTAACAAAATAAAGAAAACATAATCTTCTCCATTTCCTCCCCTACGGGTGGAGATAGAGGGAGCCAATAAATAACATGTCTGAACAATCACAAATCTTTATAGCCAAAAGCACCGTTAAAGCTGCCGATCTGGAACACAGGCGCAAGATCAGTTTTAATATTGGTAAATACAATGCCGTTGTTCCCAAAGGAAAAGAGCAGTTTGCCAATGTGCACCTGGCCAGGGAAAGGGCCAAGAATGTGAAGTGGCGTGCTATTGAAACACTGGATAAGCAACTCGAAGAATTTGAACTCCATTTTTCTAAACGGGGCGGTAAAGTGATCTGGGCCGAAAACAGTGCACAGGCCATTGAAGAAATACTGAAGATCTGTAAGGAAAAAAATTGTAAGTCGCTGGTGAAAAGCAAAAGCATGGTGACCGAAGAAATTCATTTAAACAAGGCATTGGAAGAAAACGGAATAGAAAGTGTGGAAACCGATCTGGGCGAATATATTCAGCAATTGGATGGTGAAGCACCATATCATATTGTAACACCGGCCATGCATAAAAGTAAGGAAGATGTGGCCAAACTGTTTAATAAAAAACTGGGCACACCCATAAATTTAACCCCCGCAGAATTAACACTGGTTGCCCGTAATATTTTACGTGAAAAATACGTACAGGCCGAAGTAGGCGTTACCGGTGCTAATTTTATCATCAGCGATATTGGCGGTATTGCCATTACCGAAAATGAAGGCAATGCGCGATTGAGCTGTGCCTTTCCTAAAACACATATTGTTGTTGTTGGTATAGAAAAAATGATTCCTTCAATAACTGATTTGGGATTATTTTGGCCACTGCTTTCTACCTTTGGAACCGGACAAAAAATTACAGTATACAATACCATTGTAACCGGACCACGGCAGGACAATGAAACCGATGGCCCCGATGAAATGATTGTTATTCTGCTGGATAATGGCCGCACCCATATTTTACAAAATCCTAAACAACGCGAAAGTTTGTATTGTATCCGTTGCGGCGCCTGTTTAAATGCCTGTCCGATATATAAAAATATTGGCGGACATGCATATGGCACTACTTATAGCGGTCCTATTGGCAGTGTGATTACACCGAACCTGCAGGGCATGGAAGCGTTTAAGCATTTAAGTTATGCCTCATCACTTTGCGGCAATTGTACAGAAGTGTGTGCTGTAAAAATAAATTTACATGAGTTGTTGTTGGAAAACCGGCACGAGTCGGTGGATGAAGGCCTAACTACTTTTACCGAACGAATGGCCTGGAAAATATGGCGGTTAGCGAGCTTAAAAAGAGGCCTAATGAATCTGGGTAGCGGAAATCTTAAAAATAAAGTAGTTAATGGATTGTTTAAAGACTGGAATAAAAACCGGAGTGATTTGAATTTTAGTCAAAAAACGTTTAACCAACAGTGGAAGGAACGCTTTAAGAAGTTATAATTTGTTATTGCCCTGTCGGTGATTTATGTGGGCAGTAACTAAAGCTTACATTATCTGAGCCGGTTAAGTTTAATAATTATTAAAACCAGTTATGTTGTGGCATAACTTATTTATCCTGTGCTTAAATGGTATTGATCTATTCCCATAAAGGCTCGGCAAGACTGCTATACATCTGTTCTTTTATTTTTAAAGAATTGATGGGTGTTCCTTTTATGCTCACTATTGATTCTGAAAAATTTAAAGCCCATACCGGACCTAAAATCAATTATAGTGATTCGGACTTTTCAGATCAGGCTTTTCAGATTAAAAATCAACCGCTGCTTTTTGAACAAAATATAAAAAATCAAACAATTACCTGTTTTACGGTAAATAATAATAAAGCTTTTTTTAAAACAGAGAGCTCCGATTATCCTTTTGACATTTTTGCTGCGTCGTTTTATTTAATGACCCGCTATGAAGAATATCTGCCACATGAAAAAGATATATATGGCAGATACGCCTATGAAAACACCCTGGCTTACCATGAGGGATTTTTAAATTTACCATTGATAAATATCTGGGTAAAGCACTTCGCAGAAAAGCTGAAAGACAAATACCCCCTGTTAAATATACAATTTCCCGACTTCAGATTTGAGCCCACTTATGATATTGATATAGCCTATTGCTATAAATACAAAGGACTGATAAGACAAATCGGCGGGTTTTTAAAGTCACCTGCTTTTGAAAGAATTCAAGTATTAACCGGTTCGGTAAAAGATCCGTTTGACTGCTATGACTGGTTAAAACAAGTACATCAAACATATCATTTACAACCCATTTATTTTTTTTTAGTAGCCGAAAAGAACGGCATCTATGATAAACATATTTTACCTGAAAAAGAGGCCATGTGGAAACTGATTAAGCAACATGCCAAAAAATACAGTGTTGGATTACACCCCTCATGGCAAAGTGGCGACAATAAATTTTTATTGAAGGCAGAAAAGCGACAGTTAAATGATATGAGTGATCAATCTGTAAAAGCCTCAAGGCAACATTATATCCGGTTTAATTTACCTGAAGGTTATCAAAGATTAATTTCAGCAGGTATTACTGATGATTATTCGATGGGCTATGGCAGCATTAACGGTTTCAGGGCTTCTGTTGCTTCACCATTTTATTGGTACGACCTGGAAAAAGATGAAAACACGATTTTACGTATTCATCCATTCTGTTTTATGGATGCCAATTCTTTTTATGAGCAACGGCAGAATCTGCAACAAACATGGGCTGAGCTACAGCATTATAGTTCTGTTTGTAAAGCCGTACATGGCACATTGTCCAGCATCTGGCATAATAATTTTTTAGGCTCGGCCACTGAATTTACCGGGTGGAAGGATCTCTATGAAAAATTTATTGTTCAGGTTCAGCAATAATATTTTTTTGGTTACGCTTTATGCTGTAATTCACCAGAAACACACCAAGCAACGTGATGATAGCACCCCATAAAATATAGATGGTCAGTTTTTCATTTAACACCATTGCCGCTACCAGCATAGCTACCAGCGGATTTATATAAGCATACAATGAGGCAATAGCAACCGGTAATTTTTTCATGGAATAAATAAAAGCAATAAAACTTAAAATAGATCCGGCTAAAACCAAATACACAATCACCCACCAGGCCTTTGCTGTAATGGATTCTATGGCTATAGTTTGTCCGGCTAATTTTGCAAAAATGAAAAGTATTGCTGAACTAATTAGCATCTGCCAGCCAATGGCATAATAAGGATTCATCTCAAAAGTACTACGGGTTAATATTAATGAACCAAAACTCCAGGATAACATGGCGATAACAGACAAGCCAACACCAAATAAAAATCCACCACTCTGGTGATGAAATGCAGTTTCATAAAACACAATACCAATACCGCTTAAACCTAACAATAAACCGATAAAGGTAAGTATGGTAACCTGTCGGGATTTAAAAAAAACCATTTCAATGATCACCACACTTAGTGGATATAATGTGCCAACCAATGCACTCAACCCGGTGGGAATATATTTTAAACTCCAGGTGCTTAATCCATTTGCAAAAACAAACATGAGTATAGCCATCATAATCAATCTGCCAAATTGCTTTCGATTTGGGAAAGGCAGTTTTTTATACAACATGAAAAACAAAACAAAACAGATACCTCCAAAAAACTGACGGATAGAGGCCATCTGTAAAGCCGGCATATGGGCAATACCAATTTTACTGGCTACCCAGGTAGTACCCCAAACAACACAGGTAATACTTAATGCCAGATAACCTCCAAATTGTCCAGTTGGTAAATTTTTGCTGCTTATCATGGATTGGCTGCTGTTATTAATGTTTAAAATGCCGGAGACCGGTGATCACCATTGCTAAATTATTGGCTTTACAATAATCAATTGAATCTGTATCACGGATAGACCCGCCTGGTTGTATAAATGCTGTAATGCCTGCAGCATGAGCAATTTTTACACAATCATCAAAAGGAAAAAAAGCATCACTTGCCAATACCGCAGCATGCAAACTAAAATTAAACTGTTTCGCTTTTTCTATAGATTGCCGTAATGCATCTATTCGTGATGTTTGTCCGCAGCCCTTACCAATCAGTTGCCTATTTTTAACCAGTGCAATGGCATTACTTTTTAAATGCTTACAAATAATATTGGCGAAGACCAGGTCTTCTTTTTCGGTTGTAGCGGTTTCCCTCAAACCGGCCTCTTTCCATTCGGTAAAATTACCCGAATCGCTTTGCTGTGTTAGCATACCGTTTAAAACAGACCTATACTGATAGGATGTATTAAGTGTTGCCTTTTGTTGTAAAAGGATACGGTTCTTTTTTGTTTTTAAAATTTCCAATGCCTCGTTATCAAAAGCAGGCGCAATTAATACTTCAAAAAATATGTCATTGATGGCTTTGGCGGTGGCCATATCAATAGCCGCATTACAAACCAAAACACCACCAAATGCACTCTCCGGATCCCCTGCCAATGCAGCATCCCAGGCATCTTTAATTGTACCTCTTATGGCAACACCACAAACGTTAGTATGTTTAATAATGGCAAACCATATGTCATCAGCCCGGCCCTTGTAAGGGTTTGGAGAGGCCTCAGCAATCAGTTGCACAGCCGCGTCCACATCTACAATATTATTATAAGACAATTCCTTACCATTGAGTTTTTCAAATAGTTCATCGGTGTTACCATAAAATACACCTTGTTGGTGTGGATTTTCGCCATAACGCAGTATCGCCTTCTCCTTATCAAAAGGATTTACAAATGCTGATTGA
>CANKNL010000071.1 GCA_947483345.1 Chitinophagaceae bacterium
ATGAGTTGTTTATATGTGAAAATCATTTTAAGGGCATTGAAAGTGAAGTTGACGTGATTGACAGTTTGATAAGATGTAAAGATGTACCCGTTTTCCCTTTTAAAAGTATGGACGAAGAAAAATCGAATATGACTGATGCGGCATACATCAATATGGTGAAGAAGGGGATAGCCAGTTGTTTCAGAGGTGATGTTTTTCAAATTGTACTAAGCAGACAGTTTAAACAAAATTTTACTGGAGATGAATTCAATGTATACCGGGCTTTACGCAGTATTAACCCCAGTCCCTATTTATTTTATTTTGATTATGGAGATTATAAGCTGATGGGGTCATCGCCCGAAAGCCAGCTGATTGTTGATCAGGGCAAGGCCATTGTTAACCCCATTGCAGGTACTTTTAAAAGAACAGGCAACGATGAAGCCGATAAGGACCTGGCCATAAAATTGGAAAATGATAAAAAAGAAAATGCAGAGCATGTCATGCTGGTTGATCTGGCCAGAAATGACTTAAGCCGCATGTGTCATGAGGTGCAAGTAACACAATACAAGAAAATAAATTATTACAGTCATGTTATTCACCTGGTAAGTGAAGTAACCGGTAAAATAGAACCTGATACAAATCCATTTAAACTTTTGGCATCTACTTTTCCGGCAGGTACATTAAGTGGTGCCCCAAAAATAAGGGCCATGGAGTTGATCAATGAATATGAAACAACAGCCCGGGGTTATTATGGTGGTGCCATTGGGTTTATCGGGTTTAACAGAACGGTAAATCATGCTATTATGATCCGTACCTTTTTAAGCAGGCATAATACTTTGGTATACCAGGCCGGGGCAGGTGTGGTTGCTGCCAGTGATGCAGAAAGTGAATTACAGGAAGTAAATAATAAATTAAACGCTTTAAAAAAGGCCATTGAGATGGCTCAAAATATATAGCCATGAAAATATTGGTATTCGATAATTACGATTCATTTACGTATAATCTTGTTCATTTGGTAGAAAAAATAACTGCTGAAAAAGTGGTTGTATGTCGTAATGATCAGATCACTTTGGAAGAGGTGGCCGCGTATGACAAAATCATTTTATCACCGGGCCCCGGCATTCCCAAAGAAGCCGGTTTGCTACTACAGGTCATAAAAGAATATGCCTCAACAAGATCTATTTTGGGTGTTTGTTTGGGTCACCAGGCCATTGCAGAAGCTTTTGGTGGAACCTTGTTAAACTTAAGTACCGTTTTTCATGGCGTGGCTACCCCAATAGAGTTGAGCCACCCGCTTGCTGTTACTCGTACGAATGGGGTTTTACAAGGATTACCAGATGTTATTGACGTTGGCCGTTATCACAGTTGGATTGTAAGTGATGATCATTTTCCTGAGGCATTGGAAGTTACAGCAAGAGATGCCAATGGCTATATCATGGCATTGCAACATAAGATATTTGATGTACAGGGCGTTCAGTTTCACCCGGAAAGTGTGTTAACACCAACAGGGGAACAGATTTTAAATAATTGGTTAAAAAAATAACCACAGGGCCGGGGTTTCCCAGAGAAAACAGTAAACCGGGCAGTAATGATTATGAAAAAGATTTTAAACTTTTTATTCGAACATAAAAGCCTTAGCAGGGAACAGGCCAGGGATGTATTGCATCAGATGTCCAACAACCTCTACAGCGATGCAGAGATAGCTGCTTTTATCACCGTGTATTTAATGCGCAGCATTACTATTGAAGAGCTGCAGGGTTTCAGAGATGCCCTAATGGAATTGTGTGTACCGGTTGATTTAAACGGGCAGGATGTTATTGATATTGTGGGTACCGGTGGTGATGGGAAAAATACGTTTAATATTTCCACATTAAGTTGTTTTATTGTGGCCGGAACCGGAACAAAAGTGGCCAAGCATGGTAATTATGGCGCATCTTCAATCAGCGGTAGCAGCAATGTGATGGAGCAGTTGGGCTACTCTTTTAATACTGATCAGGCTGTTTTAAATCGGGAGCTGGACGAAGCGAATATCTGTTTTTTACATGCCCCCTTGTTTCACCCGGCATTAAAAGTGGTTGGGCCAATCAGGAAAAAATTAGGCGTTCGCACTTTTTTTAATATGTTGGGCCCATTGGTAAATCCGGCATCACCAACCTATCAGTTGATTGGTGTGTATCATTTGGAAATGGCCAGAATTTATAATTATTTACTACAGCAGGGTAGCAGTGCATTTACGATCATACATAGTCTTGATGGGTATGACGAAATTTCTTTAACCAGCGATATAAAAGTGATCAATAAAGCAGGTGAAAAAATCTATAGTGCCGAAGAGTTGGGCAAACGTACGGTGAGTCCGCAGGATATTAAAGGGGGTAATTCTGTTGAAGAAGCGGCAAAAATATTTCTGACCATTATAAAGGGCGAAGGCAGCTGGGCACAAAATGCGGTGCTGTTGGCCAATTCGGCCATGGCATTGCAATGCACCGGAAAATTTAAATCATATGATGATTGTTATCAGCTTGCCGTAGAGAGCCTCGAAAGTGGCCGGGCTTATCAATCCTTTCAAAAACTAACAGGCAGGTAATCATGACTATTTTAGAAAAGATCATCGAATTTAAAAAGGCAGAGGTCGCCAGGAATAAACAACTTGTTTCTATAGATGAACTAAAAGCACAAGCTTTTTTTAACCGGCAAACGTTGTCTTTAAAACAATTTTTAACTGATGAAACCAAAACAGGCATTATTGCTGAGTTTAAAAGGAAGTCGCCATCTAAAGGGATAATTAATGATCAGGCCAATGTAGCGGAGGTAACAAAGGCGTATACGGATTATGGCGCGTCCTGTTTATCTGTATTAACCGATCATGAATTCTTTGCCGGCTCATCAAATGATTTAAAGCTCGCCAGGGCTAACCATATTCCCATTTTGCGAAAAGATTTTATCATAGATGAATATCAACTGATAGAGTCAAAAGCCATGGGTGCTGATGTCATTTTATTGATAGCAGCCTGTTTAACACCCAATCTTGTTAAAGAATTGGCTTTCTTTGCAAAATTACTGGGTCTTGAGGTTTTATTGGAGATTCATGAGGAAGCCGAATTGAAACATATTTGTGATGACATCAATTTTATAGGCGTAAATAACCGGGATTTAAAAACTTTTACAGTTGATATAAACCGGTCTCTTGAACTGAGTAAAAAAATTCCTGCTGATAAAATAAAAATTGCTGAAAGTGGCATCAATCAGGCAGCCACAATCAAAATTTTTAAAGAAGCCGGATTTAAAGGATTTTTAATGGGTGAGCATTTTATGATGACTGACAATCCGGGAGAAGCATTCAGGCAGTTTACAGAAAAAATAAAACAACTATCATATGAACATTAAAGTATGCGGCATTACCCAATTAAAACAATTGCAGCAGTTAGACGGGCTGGATATTGATTTTGCAGGACTCATATTTTGTAAAGATTCGCCCCGTTATATGGGTGAAAAAATAGCAAAAGAAGATTTAAAAAATTCGGATTTTGACTTGAAAAAAGTAGGGGTTTTTAAAAATCCCGAAATGATCGATGTACTTGATGCTATTGAGGATTATGGTTTGGATGTGGTACAGTTACATGGTGATGAAACACCTGAAATGTGCGAAGACCTGAGCAGTGAAGTAGAAGTTATTAAAGCATTCAGCTTAAGGGGCGATGAGCGTATTGATGAACTCATTGCTGAGTATGATGCGGTTTGTGATTATTATTTATTTGATACCGCCGGTTCTGATGGCATAGGTGGTGGTACCGGAAAGCAGTTCGATTGGAAAATCATCACTAAAGCCAAAATAGAAAAACCGTTCTTTTTAAGTGGCGGTATAGGCCTGGATGATGTTAAACGAATTAAAGCATTTAAACATCCGGATTATTTTGCAGTGGATATTAACAGCCGGTTTGAAAAAGAGCCCGGTATAAAAGACATGGCCTTATTATTACAATTCAGACAAGGATTAAAATGAAATACAGTGTAGATGAACATGGATACTATGGCCAATTCGGAGGTGCTTTTATTCCCGAAATGTTATATCCCAATATTAAGGAACTGCAGGAAAATTATCTGAAAATAATTTCCGAAGCCGGATTTCAAAAAGCGTATTTGTACCTGTTAAATGATTATGCAGGCAGGCCAACACCTCTTTTTTATGCAGCGCGGTTAAGTGAAAAATACAATACCAACATCTATCTGAAGCGTGAAGACCTATGCCATACCGGTGCACATAAGATTAATAATACCATCGGGCAAATATTAATAGCAGAACGGTTAGGCAAAAAAAGGATCATAGCCGAAACAGGTGCAGGTCAGCATGGTGTGGCAACAGCAACGGTTTGTGCATTAAAGGGGCTGGAATGTCTGGTGTACATGGGCGAAAAAGATATTGCACGGCAGTCGCCTAATGTAGCCAGAATGAAAATGCTTGGAGCCACAGTAGTGCCGGCCATAAGTGGTAGCAAAACATTAAAAGATGCCACCAATGAAGCGATACGCGACTGGATCAATAATCCTGTGGATACCCATTATATCATTGGTTCGGTAGTTGGGCCACATCCTTACCCCGATATGGTGGCGAGGTTTCAAAGCATAATCAGTGAAGAAATAAAACAACAATTACTTGAAAAGACCGGTAACGAAAATCCTGATTATGTTTTAGCCTGTGTAGGTGGTGGCAGTAATGCTGCAGGTGCTTTTTACCATTTTTTAGAAAATGAAAATGTAAAATTAATTGCTGTGGAAGCTGCGGGTTGTGGTATTAACAGCGGCATGAGTGCGGCTACCACACAGCTTGGTAAGCCGGGCATTTTGCATGGAAGCAAAAGTTTACTGATGCAAACCGAAGACGGGCAGGTTGTAGAACCACACAGTATTTCAGCCGGATTGGATTACCCCGGTATAGGACCGCTACATGCCCATTTATTTGAAAGTGGCCGTGCCATATTCATGAGCGCCACAGATAATAAAGCATTGAATGCTGCTTTTGAACTGAGCAAACTGGAAGGTATTATTCCGGCTCTTGAATCAGCACATGCACTTCATGCATTAAAAATGATCAATTTTAAAAAGAGTGATGTGGTGGTGGTTTGTTTAAGTGGTAGGGGAGATAAAGATTTAGATACGTACATGAAACATTTATAGCCTCACCCCAACCCCTCTCCAAAAGAGAGGGGCTTGTGGACTCAGATTGTTTAAAATGTTTTTAATTATTTATAAAGAAAAAAAATTAGTATGAAATACCCATTCATTATTATTTGCTGCTGTTTTCTTTTTTCATGCAGCGATTCTTTTATCAATCATGAACTGAAGTCTGAAAAACTGGGTGAATGCACAGATTATTCCCAATCAATTAAAATGATCTCCAACATTAATGGCGAGCGTTATGAATTCAACAGTTGTTTAGATGATGGATTTGATGGGAAAAATTATACACTGCTAAGAAACGGCGATAGTATCATAGTTAACTTCCCTAAATCAACTTCTCAAAAAAAATCTCTGTATAAATTAATTCTGGATGTAGATGCAAAACCTGGCTATCATCATATTATTTTAGATGGAAGAGAAATAACCATTGTGCCTAAAGAAAAATAACCTCACCCCAATCCCTCTCCTTAAAGAGAGGGGCATTTGGACTCTGAAGGTTTAAATAGGTTTTAATAATTTAACAGCGGTCTTTTCTATTACAAAATCATTTTTAAAATATAATGACTTCGTACAATGATAATTTACATCAGAATTCCAAAGCATATGCATTTGAATATGCCAGGAGTTTACGAAGAATGCAGACTAAAGCAGAGGAGATACTTTGGGAAGCATTGCGTAACAGCCAGCTATGTAATTTGAAATTCAGGCGACAACATCCTTTTGATAATTACATTCTCGATTTTTATAACCATAAAATGAAATTGGCTGTTGAAGTGGATGGGGAAGTGCATAATGACCCAGAAGTAGCTGCCTATGACAAAGCCAGAACAATGAGCCTGAATGAAAATGGAATAACCGTTTTGCGTTTTAAGAATACTGAAGTAGAAAGTGATTTAAAAATGGTTTTGAAAAAGATTGAAGACTGGTTTCATGAAAATGATTTAGCTGAATATGAACCATGGCCTGAAGAAATTGAAACTGATAAAATGAATAAAAACACCAACGAATCGGTAAAGTCCAAAGCCCCCTTCTACTTCAGGAGAGGGGATGGGGGTGAGGTCATGAACAGATTAGACAAACTTTTTTCTAAAAAGAAAACCGGCGTACTAAATATGTATTGTACGGCAGGCTACCCTCAACTCAATTCAACTGTTGAGGTGGTAACTGCTTTACAAAACAATGGTGCTGATATTGTTGAGATTGGTATCCCATACAGTGATCCTATTGCAGATGGACCGGTAATTCAACAAAGTAATATGCAGGCTTTGGAAAATGGGATGTGTATACCTGTTTTATTTGAACAGTTAAAACAAAATAGTGACCGGATAACCTGTCCGCTCATTTTAATGGGATATCTGAATCCGGTTTTGCAATATGGGGTAGAAAAATTTTGTGAAGCTGCGGCTGAGGTTGGTGTTGACGGGGTTATTTTGCCCGACTTGCCCATGTATGAATTTGAAACACAATACCAACAGATGTTTGTTAAACATAATCTCAAATTTATTTTTTTAATAACCCCCGAAACTAGTGAAGAACGGATAAAACAAATTGATAAGTTAAGTGGCGGATTTATTTATGCGGTGTCTTCCTCATCAACAACCGGCTATGAGCCACATCAGTCAAATTCAAAAACGGCCGAGATACAAGTGGCGTATTTTAAAAAATTGGCAGCCATGAATTTAAGGAATCCTATTTTGATAGGATTTGGCATAAAAGATAAAATAACATTCGAAAAGGCTTGTCACTATGGCAACGGGGCCATCATTGGCTCTGCCTATATTAGTGCTTTAAAAACCTCAACGGATATTGAACAAACTACTAAAGATTTCTTAAATAGGGTAAAAGGCCACCCATCTGAATAAAACTCATTAAATTGCGGTTTATAAATTAAAATGATGAAACAAATTTTTCTATTGGGTTTTTTATTTACAGGATTCAGCTTTTTGTCGCCTTTTAGTTTTGCACAGGGTACAACAAAACGCCAGACAAAGTCAAAAGCAAACAGTTCTTCAAAACCGGCTATAGTTAAAAATGCAGCGGATACAGTAGCTATAACGGAGTTCGTGATCAATGGAACCGTTACCGGTTATCCCGAGGGAACAACCGTAGAGTTATTAAATGGCCAGACCGGGGCCACTGAAATGTCAACTTTATTAAAAAATAACAGCTTCCAATTTAAAGGCAAAATGGAAAGGCCCGAGTTTAAAATTATTCTTTTTACCAGGCAGCCCCCATACATCACCGTGTTTTTGGATAACAGTGTCGTAACTGTCATTGGTGATAAAGCTAATATTGATAAAGCAAAGGTTACCGGTTCGGCCTCACATACGGCATTTGAACAATTTAATTCGTCATTAGAGCCTTATCAGTCAGTTTTTGCAGAGGCTGGCGAATATGATTCAGCCAAAACGGCAAATGCGATGAATTTGATTGAAGCATTTGTAAGTACCCATACCGATTCATATATAACCCCATTGGCCATCATACGGTACAACCAAATTGCAGATGATATAATTAAAACTGAAACGCTTTACAATCAGGTAACTGAAAATATTAAAGTGTCGGCCATGGGACAGTATATTGCCAAGCAGATTGAAGAAGGTAAATTAAACGGCGCCGGTACCGTTTTATCAGATTTTTCACAACCCGATACGTCGGGTGTTCCTGTTAGTCTATCTTCGTTACGTGGCCAATATGTGCTGGTAGATTTTTGGGCCAGCTGGTGTGCACCTTGCCGTCAGGAAAATCCTAATCTGGTTGCGGCTTACCATAAATATAAGGACAAGAAGTTTACAGTGCTTGGCGTTTCTTTGGATAAAGCCAAAGAGTCTTGGATAGAGGCTATAAAAATGGATGGCTTAACATGGACCCATATCAGTGATCTGCAAGGCTGGCAAAATTCAGTTTCTAACCAGTTCAAAATATTCAGTATTCCCCAAAATTTTTTAGTGGATCCGGATGGAAAAGTCATTGGCAAAAATTTAAGAGGTGCCGCACTGGATAGAAAATTGGCGAAAATTTTAAGGTAGTTGTTCGTTGTTTGTTACCAGCATTTCTTTTCACTCAACTTCATTGTGAACAGGTCTTGTATAAAATATACATTATCGAACTTCAATAGTAGGTTAATTTATTTATGCTCCTTATCCGCTGGTAAAAAATCATTATAAAAAAACATTTTGATGATACCCTTATAACGGTATGGTAACAATTGGTTAATCGCGCCATTACATCTTTGCGGCGTTAAAAAACATTAACTAATTAAATCAATCCGTTATGAAATCAATGACATCTGTTTTTATTAAAGCAACTTGTATGTTGTCTGTAGTTTTGCTTTCCGGCACCTTCTCGTTAATACAGGCCCAGCCAATGTTGTATGCTGTTTCTTTGAATGAGGCAACTGACGAAATCCGCTTTGTGACTGTAAAGGATGGGATGCTGGTATTTGAACTGAATCTTAAAAACCTCCCTGTAAAGGGAAGTCTGCTTCAGATAAAAAATGAGGCAGGCGATTTATTGTTTGAGCAGAAGATCAATGCACAAACATTTAACATGCGTTATAAGATCGAGAGAAATGACATCAGTAAAATTACTTTTGAAGTAACTGGAAAGAAAATTTTGTTGAACAAATCATTCAGCATCAATAGCTGGATGGAAGAGCGGATAGAAGTGGCTAAATTATAATGGCAATCAGTATCCTGTTTTTGAAAGTGGCAGCCTGTACGTTGAGGTATGGGCTGCTATTTTTTACTTCGTGTACTGAAAAGTATCATGCTCATTTCAGCTGCCTTTTATACAACTGCACAGCATTCTCCAAGCCCAAAAAAACCGCATCGCATATTAAGGCATGGCCAATTGAAACCTCTAGCAACCCCGGTATATTTTTGGCAAAGTATGGTAAGTTCTGCAGATCCAGATCATGCCCGGCATTTATACCTAAACCCAATTCATTGGCCTTAACGGCTGCTGCAGTAAAAGGCTCAATGGCCAACTGCCTACTGCCCACTGCCCACTGCTTGGCATAAGCTTCCGTGTATAATTCAATTCTATCTGTACCAATGGCCTTAGCGCCTTCAATCATCTCCACAACCGGGTCAACAAAAATGGAAACCCTGATGCCGGCATTTTTAAAAACAGTAATGATTTCTTTTAAATAGGCGGCATGTTCAATCGTATTCCATCCATGGTTAGAAGTAAGTTGGTTTAAACTGTCGGGAACCAGTGTTACCTGTGTAGGTTTATTCGCAAGCACCAGGTCAATAAAACTTTGTTCGGTACAGTTACCCTCTATATTAAATTCGGTGGTTACTACTTTCTTCAGTTCATATACGTCTGCATAGCGGATATGCCGTTCATCGGGCCTGGGGTGAACGGTAATGCCATCGGCGCCAAAACGCTCGATATCCATTGCCGATTTTATGAGATCGGGATTATTACCACCGCGGCTGTTGCGGAGGGTAGCCAGTTTGTTGATATTTACCGAGAGTTTGGTCATGCTAAAAAGGTGAGATACAAATTTAACCTAAAACACGACTATAGTGAATGCCACTTTAAAAATAAAATAATAATGATTTGATTAATCAGATTTAATTTCTATTTTGTTCTTTGTCCTTCCTGTAAAAAACATGTCTTCTCTGTTGCACAAGTTTTGCTTTAATCATTTTATTAACATCAAAACTAAACACGTATGAAAAAAATCATGTCAGTAATTTTTGTCGCTGCCCTTTTATTTGCCTGTAATTCTGAAGAAAAGAAAGCTGAATCAGCGGCAACCGATTCTAAAACAGAGGCTGGAAAAGCTCCCGTTGAACTTATTATGGACAGCAGTCTGGTTGCCTCTACAAAAGCTGCATTTACAGCTTTCGAAAACAAAGATATTGAGGGCTATACTGCCAACCTTGCTGATAATGTCATGTTTCGCTGGTCGGGCGGTGACAGCCTTGTAGGTAAACAGGCTGTTAAAGATTATTATACCGGCAGGTTTAATATCATTGACAATATCAAATACTCCAACCATATTTTCCTTCCGATCATGAGCAACGAAAGCCCTAATGGTGGCGTAACTGCTTCCGGTAAATGGATGCTTACCTGGTTCCAGACCAATGTAAAATATAAGAACGGTAAGTCAATCGTGTTTTGGGCACATAATGCACAGCATTACAATGATGCCGGTAAGATTGATGTGTTTGCACAGTATATCGACAGGCATCCTATCATGGAAGCCAGTAAAGACCTGGTGAAATAAAAGGAAATAAAACCAAACTAAAAGACCATCCTCCTGCAAAGGGGATGGCCTTTTATTATAACAGAAAGTCTCAAATATTTAATTACGATCCCGTTTTAAAGAATTCTCCAATATGCCAAAGTATTCCCGATGGGTCATGCAGAAAAAATTCTTTGCCCCAGGATTCATGGCGCATGGGCACTAACCTTACGCCTTCATATTTACCGGGTAAATCCAAAGCCAATAGTTCATCCCAATAGGGCTCAACATTTTCTACTTCTAAAAATAACATGGTATTGTCTACCCAGTCTTTCACATAGGCATCCTGCAAATAAAAGCCCATGCCTTGTTTTGAGAAATAACACATGTTATCAGACAGTATGCTTTCCCGGAAGCCCAGGTCTTTGTAAAAATGTCTGGATACAGTGAAGTTTTTGGCGCCGATAAATGGTCTTATGGAAATAATATTTTGATTCATGCCAGTATTTATTTTTAAACGCTTTTTATTTTTATTTTTTTACGCCTTTTCAAATTTATATCATTTTGTTATTGCGACAACACCCCAGTCCTCACTGGCTGCTATTTCTTGTTTTTTATTGGCACAGATACGCCATCGCTCATTTACAGCGCTGCATATCTGCGCCAGCGGGAGTCATCATCCGCTTCGTTAAAAGCCCAACAAAGTTTCCCTGTACAAGAGTGCGACGCCACCCCAGTCCAACAGCATTACTACAGCTTGTTTCAAAATAAAAAATCCCACCTGCCAAAGGCAGATGGGACTGAGTTTATTTACGGTCTTCGTAGAGGTGTCAGGCCACTACAAAGACTCTGAAAATTTAAAAGATGACTGAGTTGCTGACACTCTAAAAGCTTTTAGTAGTGGCCAGACACCTGTGATTAATACCTGTAAGCATCAGTCTTAAACGGACCTTCTTTTGGAAGACCTAAGTAAGCGCTTTGATCAGCAGTTAACTCTTCTAATACCACACCAATTTTGGCGAGGTGTAAGCGGGCAACTTTCTCATCCAGGAATTTTGGCAATACATAAACCTTGTTTTCGTATTTATCTGTATGTTGCCAAATTTCAAGCTGCGCCAGTACCTGGTTTGTAAAAGACGCACTCATCACAAATGACGGGTGACCCGTTGCACAGCCTAAATTAACCAAACGGCCTTCAGCCAGTACAATCACATCTTTTCCTTCAATGCTGTACATATCAACCTGAGGCTTTATGGTGTTTTTGGTATGGCCATAGTTTTCATTTAACCAGGCCATATCAATCTCTATATCAAAGTGACCGATATTACATACGATCGCTTTATCTTTCATTAAACGAAAATGTTTTTCAGTGATCAGATCACGGCAACCACTAGCCGTAACAATGATGTCAGCTTCTTTAACGGCCTCAATCATGGGCTTAACTTCAAAGCCATCCATGGCGGCCTGTAAAGCACAGATCGGATCAATTTCAGTAATAATAACCCTGCATCCTGCACCTTTTAACGACGCTGCAGAACCTTTACCCACATCACCATAAGCACCAACTACAGCTACCTTGCCGGCCATCATCACATCAGTGGCAC
>CANKNL010000072.1 GCA_947483345.1 Chitinophagaceae bacterium
TCTTCATGAGATGCATTTTCTTTTTATCTTAACAGGATGAACAGAAAAAGATTCATACAGCAAACGACACTTGCAACGGCCGGTATTTTAATGAGTGATTTATCATTTGCTAAATGGCAAAGCGATTTTCCGCTTGTAAGAACACCAGAAAGTGAACGAAAATTTAAAAGCCCCGCAGTTGAAAAACTGATTGCTGAAATAAAAAATAATATCGGCAATAAAGAAATAGCCTGGCTTTTTGAGAACTGTTTCCCCAATACGTTAGATACCACAGTTGATTTTGAAATCATCAATGGCAAACCAGACACGTTTGTTATTACCGGTGATATTGATGCCATGTGGTTAAGAGATTCATCGGCCCAGGTTTGGCCTTACCTGCCATTAATGAAGGCGGATAAAAATTTACAGGAATTAATTAAAGGCGTCATCAACCGGCAGGTAAAATGCATTTTAAAAGATCCTTATGCCAATGCATTTTATAAAGATGAAACAAAAATAAGCGAGTGGAAAGCCGACAAGACAGACATGAAACCCGGAGTACATGAGCGGAAATGGGAGATAGACAGTTTATGTTATCCGATAAGACTAGCTTATGGGTACTGGAAAGAAACCGGAGATACTTCTCCCTTTGATGCAGACTGGAAAGATGCCATGCAGCTTATTGTAAAAACTTTTAAAGAACAACAACGTCTGGCAAATAACGGTCCATATCATTTTGAAAGAACCACCAGTTGGGCAACAGATGGGGTACCGCTGGGTGGTTATGGTTATCCTACAAAAAAAATTGGATTGATACATGCTATGTTCAGGCCAAGTGATGATGCAACGGTGTTTCCTTTTAATGTTCCAGGGAATTTGTTTGCGTCGTGGGTACTGATTGATTTGGCAGGCCAATTTGGTGTTTTGTGTGGATTGGGGTCGGCTTTTATAAAGGAATGTAATGATCTTGGTCAGTTTTTGTTAACGACAATTCATGAATACGGAATCATTCAACATAAGCAGTATGGAAAAATATATGCGTATGAAATAAACGGTTTTGGAAGCTTTAATCTGATGGATGATGCGAATGTCCCTTCTTTATTAGCTACATCTTATCTAATTGGCGAGACAGGAGTGGAAAAGAATACAAGGGATTTTATTCTTTCAGAATCAAACCCATTCTTCTTCAAAGGCAAAGCTGCAGAAGGTATCGGGGGGCCGCATGTTGGTATGGATTATATATGGCCAATGAGTATTATCATGAGGGGATTGACCAGCAAGGCTGATCATGAAATTAAAAACTGCCTGCTCAGCTTACAGAAAACACATGCCGGTACAGGTTTTATGCATGAGTCATTTCATAAAGATAATGCAACCAAATTTACCCGTAAATGGTTTGCCTGGGCTAATACGTTATTTGGCGAGTTGATTTGGAAGATTTATAAAGAACGCCCGCATTTGTTAAAGTAAAACCGATTTAAATAATAGATACTAAAAAATAGTTTTTCTTTCCTTTTTGTACAAGCAAATATTTAGCATGCAGTAATAAAGAACGGTCAACTGTAAACTCAACACGGTCAACTTTTAATCGATTTATACTAACACCACCTCCCTGCACCATTTTTTTGGCTTCGCCCCTGCTGGTAAAAATAGTCGTTTCTGCTAAAAAAGAA
This sequence comes from Chitinophagaceae bacterium, assembly GCA_947483345.1. Classification (GTDB taxonomy): domain Bacteria; phylum Bacteroidota; class Bacteroidia; order Chitinophagales; family Chitinophagaceae; genus Ferruginibacter. Next base: position 1,653 of record CANKNL010000072.1, read on the forward strand.
ACCACATCAATACCTGACTCAATTTTTGCTTTTGCAAAGTCAATTTTAACAATACCATCCATCCCTTCAAGATCTTGTTCACTTAAACTTTCAGCTGCTGCATGTTGGTTGGAAAATAATTTTTCAGTTGTTTCAATAGCATTGTTATACTCATCCTCACCATGTACAAAAATGGTTACTTCTTTAGCAAGCGTTTTTTGTAAAATCCTTTTTGATGCATCTTTTTTCTGTTCGCCAATCAGGCCGTTAATGGTTGGTTCATCTAAAAAAGTAAAGATTTTGATCCAGCTTTCAGCATCACTGTCGTTGGCATTTAACCAAAACTGGTAAAATTGGTAGGGTGATGTTTTAGTAGCATCCAGCCAAATATTTCCCTGTTCTGTTTTGCCAAATTTACCGCCATCGGCTTTTTTTATCAGCGGACAGGTAAAGGCAAAAGCCTCTCCTCCGCATTTTCTCCTGATCAGTTCAGCACCGGTTACAATATTTCCCCATTGGTCGCTGCCACCCATCTGCAGTTTACAGTTTTTGTTTTGGAAAAGCCAGTAAAAATCATAGCCCTGCACCAATTGGTAAGTAAATTCAGTGAAGCTCATGCCGGTTTCTCCTTCCAGTCTTTTTTTTACACTGTCTTTTGCCATCATGTAATTTACCGTGATGTGTTTCCCGGTATCTCTTATAAAATCCAGAAAAGAAATCTCTTTAAACCAATCATAATTATTGGCTATTTCGGCAGCATTGATTTTATTTTTATCAAAATCTAAAAATTTTTCCAGTTGTGCTTTTACACCGGCTACATTAACATTTAAAACATCTTCGCTCAGTAAATTCCGTTCTTCATTTTTACCACTGGGATCGCCAACCATACCGGTGGCACCTCCAACAAGGGCAATGGGTTTGTGCCCTGCTTTTTGTAAATGCATCAATAAGATGATGGGTACCAGACTTCCAATATGTAGGCTATCGGCCGTGGGGTCAAAGCCAATATAAGCGGTTGTCATTTCCTTGTCTAATTGTTCCTTTGTTCCTGGCATGATGTCCTGAATCATCCCTCTCCATTGTAATTCTTCTAATAAAGGCTGCATGTGTTTTTTTTAAATGCTTCTCGTTTTGGCAAAAGTGCTTATAAATATTGATAAAAATATAAGTTTCTGAATTGCAAAAGGGTATTTTTTAATAAATAGGGATACCAGTTGCCTAAATCAAATTATTTAGTTTCTGCGTTCTTGAGCAGGCATCTTTTTAGCTATACCCGGGGTCTTAAAATTCATAGCTTAAACATTTAATTAAATACATGAAATAAATGCACAATACGATACTATTATAGGTTTAATTAGCTTAATTTTATATAAAGATTTAAACACAATTTAGCAAGTATTATTACGTTTATGTTTCAGCTATCCAATCTATTCAATAATTAACCTAACGTTTTTATGAGATTTTACCAAAAAATGATGCTGGTTTCTTTGTTGGTTTTGCCAATATCGGGATTTTCTCAGTTTCGGAAGTATTCAAATGAATTTTTAAATATAGGAGCAGGTGCCAGAGGACTTGCCATGGGTGGAGCACAGGTAGCTTCAGCAAAAGATGCTACCGCGGGTTATTGGAACCCGGCGGGATTAACTGGTATCAAGGAACGGGCTAATGTGGGTATTATGCACGCCGACTATTTTGGGGGAATTGCCAAATACGATTACATTTCCGGTGCGTTGCCTGTACAGGACAATAAAAGGGCTTTGGGTATTTCAATTTTAAGATTTGCAGTTGATGATATCCCCAATACTTTATTTTTAGTGGAACCAGATGGCAGTATTAATTACGGAAATATCCAAACTTTTTCTTCTGCAGATTATGCTTTCCTTTTATCGTTTGCACAAAAATTAAAAGAAACAGAAAAAAAGCAGATCAGTTTTGGATTAAATGCCAAAATCATTTATCGTAAAGTTGGAAAATTTGCATCCGCCTGGGGTTTTGGCTTAGATGCCGGATTGCAAATGCACATTGGAAAATGGCATGCCGGTATTGTAGCTCGCGATATTACAACCACCTTCAATGCCTGGTCGTTTAAATTTACCGAAAAGGAGAAAGAAGTTTTATATCTAACTAAAAATGATATCCCTGTAAAATCAACTGAGTTAACTGCACCCCGTTTGGTGATTGGCGGTGGTTATGATTTTAAATTGGGTAAAACAGTAAATTTATTGCTTGAGGCCAGTTTGGATGTCACTTTTGATGGCAAAAGAAATACTGTACTTAGTGGAAATACATTAAGTATTGATCCGCATATTGGTTTGGAAGCATCTATTCAGAATGTATTCTTTATCCGGGCTGGCGTAACCAATTTTCAAAAGGCCTTGCAGGATCGCGATACCATTAATCAGAAAAAAGTATGGATTTACCAGCCCAGTGCCGGTGCCGGATTCAAAATTAAAAACATCATGATTGATTATGCCTTTACCAATCTTGCCAATCAATCAAACCCTTTATATACCCATATTTTTTCCCTGCGTTTTAATATTGCTGGAAAAAGAGAAGCTGAATAAAAAATAATATAAAATCAGTATGAAAAAATTTTTAATAACCCCGATTATCATATTGTTGGCCATTACAGGTTATGCCCAATTGAATAATAGCTGGATTGATTATAGTAAAACCTACTATAAATTTAAATTAGCCAAGGATACCTTAACCCGTATTTATCAACCTGTTCTGGCCACCGCCGGTTTAGGATCTGTTCCTGCCGAAAATTTTCAACTATGGCGTAATGGAAAGCAGGTTCGTATGTTCACGTCGGTACCAACTGGTGTTTTAGGTAGTGCCGATTTTCTAGAATTCTGGGGTGAAATGAATGACGGTAAACCGGATAAAAATCTCTATCGTAATGCCGATTATCAAATGTGTGATAAATTCAGTCTGGAAACAGATACAGCAACTTATTTCCTCACTGTGAATGCATCTGGCGGTAACCTGAGATACGTAACGGCTGTAAATAATACAGCAGGAAATGTATTACCAGCCGATCCGTATTTTATGCGTCGTATAGAATCACATTATAATAGTGATATTAACAGAGGATATGCGGCGGTTATTGGAGAATATGTTTATTCGTCTTCTTATGATATTGGCGAGGGCTGGACCAGTAGTAATATTGCACCCTGTTGTGGATTAGTGAAAGTCAACTACGATATTAACAAGTATACAGGAGGTCCGCAGAACAATGTGATGTTTACAGTTACTGCTGCTGGTAATGCTTTAAATCCAAGAGAATTGGTTTCCAGGGTACAGGGTACTTTAGTTGTACAAAAACCTATGCCGTATTTCAATTATCTTAAAGATACGGTTAGAAATTTACCCCTTTCCATATTAAATAGTCCATCTTTTATTGGTGTTAGTATCAATGGAAATTCTGCAAATGCCTCCGACCGTATAGTGGTCAGTTGTTTTTCTGTAACCTATCCGGCTACTTTTAATTTTAACAATGAAAAGAATTTTTATTTTGAATTAAAAAATAGTGCCCTGGGCAATTACCTGATTATTGGTAATTTTAATACTAATGGAACCGCACCCATTTTATACGATTATAATAATGGAAAGCGTATACTGGGTGATATCAGCACTGCCGGGCAGGTAAAATTTGCACTGGCCGCTTCATCAGATACCTTACGTAAATTTAATCTGATGAGTGGAGATGCTTCCAATATAGGCACGGTTACCGCTTTGGTCAGTAAAAATTTCATCAATTATGGTAATGCGTCAAATCAGGGAAATTATTTAATAATCAGTAATCCGGTTTTATATAATAACGGATCAGGTGTAAATAATGTAGAGTTGTACCGCCAGTACCGCAGTTCATTAGCCGGGGGAAGTTATAATGCTAAGATTTATAATATTGATGAATTAAATGATCAGTTTGGATTTGGAATAAAAAAACATCCTTCCGCTATCAGGGATTTTATTCAGTATGCCAGTCAGCAATTTAGCCAGGCCCCGCAATATGTATTTATTATGGGCAGGGGATTGGGATATATTGATTATGTAACAAATCAAAGCAATCCTATTTCTGAGCAGTTAGATCTGGTACAAACATTTGGCTGGCCGGCATCAGATATTTTGTTAGCCTGTGCACCAGGTACAAATGTGCCATTGGTTCCTATAGGACGCCTCGGAGCCATAAACGGAACAGAAGTTGGGTATTATCTGGATAAAATGAAACAGTATGAACAGGCTCAGCAATCCCAAAGTCATACCATTGCCGATATGGGCTGGATGAAAAATATGCTGCATACTATTGGTGGATCGGACAGTTTGGAAAATGCACAGTTTGGGGTTTATATGAATGGGTATAAAAACATCATTCAGGATACACTTTTTGGTGCCCGTGTTGAAACTTTTGCAAAAACGTCAGTTGCTGCTATTGAGCAACAGCAGAGCCAACGGATAGCAGATCTGTTTCAGGAAGGTCTTACTTATGTAAAATATTTTGGACACTCATCAGCCAATGAGCTGGCAATTAATTTAAACTATCCCGAAAATTATCAAAATGCAGGTAAATATCCTTTTATGCATGTAAGTGGTTGTACGGTTGGTAATTTCTTTACTTTTAGTCCTGCCAGGATAACTGGTTACCCCGGCATGTCCTTATCCGAAAAATATATCTTACTTAATCAAAAGGGATCTATTGGCTTTTTGGGCAGCACTCATTTTGGTATTGCGCCCTTCCTGAATTTTTACAACACCAAATATTACCAGAATATAGGTTACGAAATGTATGGCAACACGGTTGGTAATCAAATAAAAGCCACTTTACAGTATTTGGGTGGCAATCCGTCAACGTTAGACTACTATACCAGGATTCATCTTGAAGAAGTTAATCTGCACGGGGATCCGGCATTAAGATTAAACACATTTGCAAAACCTGATTATGTTATAGAAGATCAACTGGTAAAATTTACACCCAGTATTATAACTGTGGCAGATCAGAATTTTAAAGTGGATGTAAAGATGATGAATATTGGTCGGGGAATAAGAGATTCAATCAGGGTAAGTATCAAACAGAAATTGCCAAACGATTCAATACGCGTTTTATTCAACCAGGTTATTCCGGCGATTTTGTATATGGATTCAATAAGTCTGCTTGTGCCAATAAATCCAATTACCGATAAAGGGCTAAATAAATTATTAGTGTCGCTGGATGTTGATGGCCGTGTAAATGAATTATCAGAATCTAATAATGATCTGTCTAAGGATTTTTACATTTTCGAAGATGAATTAAGGCCAATATCGCCCTATAATTATTCCATTGTTAATCAACAAAACATCAGTTTTTTTGCCAGTACGGCCAATCCTTTAAGTGGCCAACGGCAGTATGTTATGGAAATAGATACCACCGAATTATATAATTCAGCCATAAAAAAATCGTATAATATTTCAGGTATTGGCGGGGTAGTGGAATTTAAGCCAACAAATATTAGTTTTTCCGACAGTACTGTTTATTATTGGAGAACAGCTACAATTCCTCCTCCTGGAAGTAATTATATTTGGAATAGTTATTCATTTATTTATTTACCAAACAGTACTACAGGGTTTAACCAATCACATCCTTTTCAGCATAAAAAATCAATCTTAAAGGATATCGATTTTAGTACAAATAATAGCTGGCAATTTCGTAAATCGGAAGTGGCGGTTAAAATTAAAAATGGCGTTTATCCTACTGCAGCAAACCAAGCGCAGGATTTTGAGGTTAATGTAGATGGCGCTAATATTGTACAAAGTATTTGTACGATTAATGGGCTTGTAATATTTACAATTTTTAATCCAATTGACTTTAAACCTGTACTTAATGTTTTAAGCGGACCCGGGCAGTTTGGTAGTGATAATGTATGTGGTGTTACCAGGCGATACAGTTTTAATTATACCACTACTACGCAGGCCAAAAGAATAGCTGCAGTAAATTTTCTGGATCAAATCCCTAATGGCTATTTTGTAGTTGCCATGAACCTTGCAAATGCAACGCCATCATCTAATACATTTGCCGCCGATTGGATGGCCGATACGCTTGTTATGGGTTCGGGTAATTCATTATATCATCGGCTTAAAAATGCAGGATTTTTAGAAATTGATTCATTTAACAGGCCTAGGGCATTTAATTTCATGTATAAAAAACAGGATAATTCATTTATTCCTGTGTACAAATTATCTCAGGGATTATCAGATAAAATTGTATTGGATGTTACCTGTCAATCAACCAAGGGATCGGGTACAATTACATCACCATTATACGGGCCTGCCAGTGCCTGGACCCAATTTCATTGGCGTGGTAAACCAGTTGAAACAACCCCTGGGGATTTCTTGACTTTTAAAGTTATTGGTGTTACGCCTGCCGGGGCAGAAACAACTTTATATACTGTTGATTCAACTACAAAAGACCTTGATATCTCTGCTATTAATGCTGCACAATATCCTTATGTAAAACTTCAAATGTATAATCAGGATACCATGCAGGGAACACCGTATCAGCTAAGATACTGGAGAGTGAATGGCACTTTTATACCAGAAGGCGCCGTTGCACCAAATATTCTTTTTACCATGAAAGATACCGTTGATCAGGGCGAATTGGTTGATTTTAAACTGGCTTTTAAAAATATCAGTCAGGCTGCTTTTGCAGATAGTATGAAAATTAATTTTATCATCACCGACCGGAACAATATCCCGAGTTCAATAACAATCCCTAAAGGCAAAGTGCTTGTAGCAGGGGATACACTGGTTATTAATTATCAAATTAATACCAGAAATTATCCGGGTGCCAATACCATTTTTGTAGATGTGAACCCCAATAATACACAATTAGAACAATATCATTTTAATAATATTTTGTTTAAAGATCTGTATGTAAAAGCCGATAATTTTAATCCGCTGTTGGATGTTACTTTTGACGGTACGCACATTCTTAATAAAGATATTGTTTCTGCCAAACCGCATATCCTGGTTAATCTTAAAGATGAAAGCCGGTTCATGGCTTTAAGCGACACGGCCTATATAAAAGTTCAGGTACGTTTTCCTGATGGTTCTTTGCGCAATTATAGTTTTGGTGACAGTATGCATTTTACACCGGCTAATCTATCAACCGGCAATAATACTGCAACGATCGACTTCTTACCCTATTTCCCCGAAGAAGGCGAATATGAACTGATCGTTTCGGGCAGAGATGTGGTAGGCAATACAGCAGGCGCTATTGAGTATCACGTTACTTTTAACGTGATTACCAAAGCCATGATTTCTAATTTGCTTAATTATCCTAATCCATTTACTACGTCAACAGCTTTTGTATTTACCATTACAGGCAGTGAAGTGCCTCAAAACATGCGGATACAGATTTTGACCATTACGGGTAAAGTGGTTAGGGAAATAACTATTGATGAGCTGGGGCCTTTGCATGTAGGAAGAAATATTACAGAATTTAAATGGGATGGTACCGATGCCTATGGGGCTAAACTGGCCAATGGGGTTTACTTGTACAGAGTACTTACTAATTTAAATGGGAAGGCACTTGATAAATACAGAACAGAAGCGGATAAAACTGATAAGTACTTTAATAAAGGATACGGGAAGATGGTCATCCTGAGATGATAAATTTATAAAACAAGGACAGGCTGCCTATAACAGGCAGCCTTTTTTATTACTTACCTTTGCATTTAAAAAAATTGAATAATGGCTAAAATAGCTATCAACATTGCCACAGGCAGTTTACAACAGGAAGAAATAATTGTTGGTATTGATTTGGGTACAACCAATAGCCTGGTGGCCATTATGCATCCCGAAAGTAAAAAGCCGGTTGCACTTAAGGAGTACAACAGCAGCCTGCCTGCCGGACAGGCAGGTTCATTGGTGCCATCGGTAATTCATTTTGGGGACAATAAAAACATTACGGTTGGTGAAGAGGCCAAACAATATCTGGTATCAGATGCGGCCAATACGGTATTTTCAGCAAAAAGGCTGATGGGGAAAACCTATAAAGATGTAAGACATCATATCACCTCATTGGCATATAAAATAATTGATGAGAATAATAAACCTGTAAAAGTACAGGTGGGTAATACCTTTTATTCGGCTGTTGAACTTTCTGCATTAATTTTAAAGGAATTAAAAAAACAGGCAGAGCATATATTAAAAACAACGGTAAGTAAAGCAGTTATTACAGTGCCTGCTTATTTTAATGATGCTCAGCGACAGGCAACAAGGGATGCAGGTAAACTGGCAGGATTGGATGTGCTTCGTATTATCAATGAACCAACTGCCGCCAGCCTGGCATATGGTTTTGGGATGCCTTCTCAAAGTCATCCTTCTGGTGAAAACCCTGTGGGCGGAGAACAAGCCAAAATAATTGTAGTATATGACCTGGGTGGTGGAACTTTTGATATATCTGTTTTAAATATAACAGGCGGTATATTTGAAGTGTTATCAACTAATGGAGATACTTATTTAGGTGGTGATGATTTTGATCTTGCCATTATTGATTATTGGATAAGTGAAAATAATCTGGATGCATTACATTACCGTCAGTTACTGAGGTTGAATGCCGAAGCAGCTAAAAAGCAATTGTCATCCGTCGCATTTTATGAAACGGTTTATGAGGGCATAACACTTTCTTTAAACAGAGAGAAATTTGAACACCTGATTAAGCCTATAATAGAAAAAACAATTGTTTGCTGCAAACAGGCATTGATGGATGCAGGGATAAAAAAGAATAACATCAATGAAATAGTTATGGTTGGCGGTAGTACAAGGATACCTTTAGTTAAAGAGATGCTGAGTGCTTTTTTTGGAAAAAAATTAAATGATTCTGTAGATCCAGATGAAGTGGTGGCCATGGGGGCTGCCATACAAGCCAATATCTTGGCGGGTCATACAACTGATATGTTATTACTGGACATCACGCCCTTATCTCTTGGTTTGGAAACAATGGGTGGATTAATGGATGTTTTATTGCCACGTAATTCGAAAATACCGGCAAAGGCCAGCAGACAATATACGACTTACAAAGATGGTCAAAGTGGTATTAAGATAGCAGTATACCAGGGCGAAAGGGATATGGTTAAGGATAACCGTCGTTTGGCCGAATTTAATTTAACGGGTATACCCGGCATGCCGGCAGGTATGCCCAAAGTGGATATCAGTTTTTTGATCAATGCGGATGGTATACTTGTTGTAAATGCAAAAGAACTGCGAAGCGGTATAGAGCAAACCATTGAAGTAAAACCTCAATTTGGACTAACCGATGCGGATGTTGAAAAGATGCTTTTAGATTCCATGGAACATGCAAAAGAAGATATGGATATCCGTGCATTAACCGAAGCTAAAACAGAAGGGGAGCAACTTTTACAAACAACTGAAAAATTTTTACAAAAACATTTCGATAATTTAACTCAAATAGAAATAGCGGCAACTTCGCTGGCCATGCAGGCCCTGCAATTATCGCTTGAGTTAAATGATAAGAACCTGATTCAAACAAAAACTGAGGAACTTAATGATATCTCCAGGCCATATGCCGAGCGCATTATGGATCTGGCCATAGGAAAAGCAATGAAAGGGCAGCAAATTTAATTTTACTTATTACCTGTTTACTTATTATCATCTTCCATAACAAAAACTAAATGGAATTTACGTTAAAAAATTATGCCTGTTCTTTGTGTAAAAAAGAAGACACAAAACGGTTATTGACCAAGCAGCATTTTTTTATTGTTAAATGCCGCCAATGTGGATTCGTGTATGTAAATCCAAGGGTGGAGGACCGGCAACTGGCCGGCATTTATCAGCATTTTTATTTTAAAAATAAAGATTATGGTTATGTGGGTTATGAACAGGAAAAAAGATTGCGGGTTAAAAATTTTGAACGTTGGTTAAATGATGCAGCCAAATTTATTCCTCCAGTTTCGCCTGTTTTTTCTCTTGATGTGGGCTGTGCGGCCGGCTATTGTTTAGAACTGATGCATAATAAAGGATGGATTGCTAAAGGACTTGAATTAGATGAAGACATGTGTAACAAACTTCAGCAAAGCGGTTATCATATTATAAACTCTTCCATTGAAGAATTCCAAACCGAAGACCGTTTCTCCGTGATAACCTTATTTGATGTTATCGAACATATTCCAAATATAGATGCGGCATTTAGTAAACTCAATGCTTTATTGGCCCCTGATGGTGTGATCATTATGGTTACACCAGATTATAA
>CANKNL010000073.1 GCA_947483345.1 Chitinophagaceae bacterium
ATAATCTCGATTACACTTTATTCAGCTGGAGTAAACAAAAAGGGATTGCTCCCATTGCCGTAAAACATGCCGAAGGGGTTTATTTGTATGATTATGATGATAACAGGATCATTGATTTTTCATCAGGACTAATGAATGTAAATATTGGTCATGGTGATCAACGAATTACTGAGGCAGTGGTTAAACAAATGCAGGAAGTGGCTTATGTTACACCAAGCTGTGTTACCAAAGTGCGTGGAGATTTGGGAAAAAAACTGGCAGAGATCTGTCCGGGTGATTTGAATAAAGCATTCTTTACTTTATGTGGCGCCACATCCATTGAAAATGCCATCAAGCTGGCAAGATTATATACAGGGCGTCATAAAATCTTAAGCCGCTATCAATCTTATCATGGCGCATCCATCGGTGCAATCAGTGCCAGTGGCGATCCACGCAGGATTGCTGTGGATGCACAACAGGCACCCAACTTTGTACATTTCGATCTTCCTTATTTATACCGCTGGGAATATGGCGAAGAAAATATGCTGAAAGAATCGGTTGCGCAATTAGAAAGGATGATTGCTTATGAAGCGCCAGGAAATATTGCCGCCATATTGCTGGAAGGTGAATCCGGTTCATCGGGTTGTTTGCAATACCCCAAAGGTTATTTAAAAGCAGTGAGAGAAATATGTAACAAGCACGGCATTCTTTTAATTATGGATGAAGTGATGAGTGGCTTTGGCCGTACCGGCAAATGGTTTGGATTTCAGAATCATGATATTGTTCCGGATATAATCTGTATGGCGAAGGGATTAACATGTGGTTATTTGCCTTTTGGTTGTTTGATGGTAAGCGATAAAATTGCTGCAAAGTATGATGACAATGTGATGGCTCTGGGGTTAACTTATTCTGCACACCCGGTTAGCTGTGCTGCAGCTTTGGCCACAATAAAGATTTATGAAGATGATGGCTTAATTGAAAACGCAATTGCTATGGGAAAATATGTTGAAGAACAAGTCGCATTATTAAAACAAAAACATCCTTCAATCGGCGATTTTAGAAACACCGGTTTATTGGGATGTATTGAACTGGTGAAGAACAGAACAACCAAAGAACCAATGGCGCCCTTCAATGCAAAGCCCGATGAGTTGATGGTGATGAATAAAGTGGCTGCCAAATTAAAAGAGTTGGGACTTTACACTTTTGTAAGATGGAGCTATATTTTTATTGCGCCACCATTGTGTGTTACCAAAGAACAGATCGATGAAGGGTTAGCGATAATCAGTGAGGCGATCAGGATCGCTGATGAGACTATTGTTTAATTATTTTGAATGTTGAATTTTAAATGTTGAATATTTGTTTTCATTTAAAATTCAACATTCAACATTCAAAATAAATTACTTAATGAGCGATTACGAAAACTCGTCGTTATACAACGAAGACCTGGCACCCATACCGCAAAACAGGCGTTCCTGGGGTACATGGAACTATGCTGCTTTATGGATAAGCATGAGTTTATGCATTCCTACCTATATGCTGGCCAGTTCATTGATTGAAGGCGGAATGAACTGGTGGCAATCTATTCTTACAATCTTTATCGGCAATACCGTTGTTTTAATTCCGATGATATTGAACGGTCATGCAGGTGCAAAATATGGCATCCCATTTCCGGTTTTTGCCAGAGCCAGTTTTGGTACTGTTGGCGCCAATATTCCTGCCATGTTAAGGGCAATAGTTGCATGCGGTTGGTTTGGCATTCAAACCTGGATCGGCGGTTTCGCCATTTATCAAATGATGAAACTGTGGATTCCTGTATTGGCAACGCTGCCCCAAATTTTTCCTGATTCATTTGGATTGCAGACCGGACCCGCCATTTGTTTTTTTCTATTCTGGTTACTGAATATGTTTGTGGTTTACCTTGGTGTAGAAAGCATCCGAAAATTACTGGTATTCAAAGCAATTTTTTTACCATTGGCTGCACTGGCGTTATTATTTTGGGCTATTAATGCAGGACACGGCCTTGGCCCCATTTTAGCACAACCTGCAAAATTAAAAGGCCCGGCTTTTTGGGCATTTTTCTTTCCTGCACTTACCGGTATGGTTGGTTTTTGGGCAACCTTGTCTTTAAACATTCCTGATTTTACCCGCTATGCAAAAAATCAAAAGGCTCAGATCAACGGACAGATCATTGGCCTGCCGCCATCCATGACCTTGTTTGCATTTATTGGTGTTGTTGTAACTTCTGCAACTTTTATTATTTATGGCGAAACCATCTGGGACCCGGTTGTACTGGCCGGTAAATTCGAAAATAAACTTTTGGTGAGTGTGGCGATGATTGCTGTTGCCATATCAACATTAGCAACCAATATCGCAGCAAATATTGTTAGTCCGGCCAATGATTTTTCAAACCTCTCTCCTAAAAAAATTAATTTCCGAACGGGTGGTTATATAACCGGCATCATCGGCATTTTAATCTTCCCTTGGAAATTAATTGCCGATCCCAATGGCTATATTTTTACCTGGCTCATTGCGTATTCAAGTTTATTGGGGCCGGTGGGCGGCATCATGATTGCTGATTATTATGTTATTCGAAAACAACAATTAAATGTAACTGAATTATATCAGCATCAGGGCGAATACGGTTTTACAAATGGTTTTAATTTGGCTGCAATCAGTGCTTTACTGGTTGGCATTGTTCCAAATATTCCCGGTTTTTTATTACAGGTAAAATTGGTTTCGTTAACAGCATTCCCGGTTTGGATTTCAGACCTGTATCATTATGCCTGGTTTGTTGGGTTTATTGTAAGTGGTTTTGTATATTTATTGCTGATGAAGAAAAGAACATAGTATGAAAATTGAGGTTATTCAAAATAAGATTTATGAAGTAAGGGGAGAGAAAGTTATGCTTGACTTTGATATTGCTAATTTGTATGAAGTGGAGACGAGGGTATTTAATCAGGCAGTAAAGAGAAATATCGAAAGCTTTCCAAAAGACTTCATGTTCAGGCTTACTGCTTCCGAATGGCAAGAAATTTCATCATCACAAATTGTGATGATGGAGGATGGACATTCAAATACAAAGCTTCCTGCCAACTCATCACAATTTGTGATGAGTTCAAGAAAACATAGAGGTGCAAAATACCTTCCTTATGTTTTTACAGAACATGGAGTTACAATGATAGCCAGTGTAATGAAAAGCCCCAAAGCAAGGAAAATGAATATCGCTATTGTTCGGGCATTTATCGCTTTAAAAAAATTGGCACATTCCGGTTTATCAGCAATAAATTTACTAAAAGAACTTCGAAACAGGCTTGATGAACACGATGTACAGTTAAAAAGCATTTACGATGCATTGGAAAATATGCTTGACGAAAAAGAGGAAGAAAAACTGCAAAAATTAAAGTGGGAGAAAAGAGAACGTATTGGATTTAAAAATAAATAAGATGTCCATATTAATTAAGAATGCAAATATTATTGGCGCTGCCGAAAATTTCACCGGCGATATTTTTATCCAGGGCGAAAGTATTGCAGCCATTGGAAAAAATCTTGATGTAAATGCTGACAAAATAATTGATGCAACCGGCTTGCTGGCATTCCCCGGCGCCATTGATCCGCATGTGCATCTGGAAATGCCTTTCATGGGTACATTCAGCAGCGATAATTATGAAACCGGTACCCGTGCTGCTTTGTATGGAGGTACAACAACTGTCATTGATTTTATTTTACAAAAGCAGGGGCATTCTTTATACGATGCATATAACGAATGGAGTGGACGAGCAAATGGAAATGCAGTGGGCGATTACAGCTTTCATATGGCGGTGACAGACTTTAATGAAAATACCTGTAAGGAAATTGTTGACCTGATAGAAAAAGAAGGCATCACGTCTTTTAAAATATTCATGGCTTATAAAGGTGCTTTGATGATCGATGATAAGCAGATGGTTGGATTGATGAATGAAGTAAAGCAACGAGGCGGTATGGTTACAGTACATGCGACCAATGGCGATATGATCGATTTTTTAATTTCAAAAAATAAAGCAGAAGGAAATCTGGCACCCATCTATCATTATCTATCTCAACCCGAAATTACTGAAGCAGAAGCATCTGAACGATTTGCCGGTATTGCAGGATATACCGGTTGCCCCGGCTACATTGTACACATGACCTGTGAAGGCGCTTTGAATGCAGTGAGGGCAAATAATGCTAAAAATCAAAAAGTATTTGCCGAAACCTGTATTCAATATTTATTATTAGATGCGTCATTGTATGAACAGAATTTTGAAGCTGCCAAATGGGTAATGAGTCCGCCTTTGCGTGAGAAGAAAGACCAGGAAGCATTATGGGCAGGCATCAACCAGGGATTAATACAAGTTGTAGCAACCGATCATTGTCCGTTTAAGTGGGAACAGAAATTAATGGGCAAAGATGATTTCTCAAAAATACCAAATGGCCATCCGGCCATTGAACACCGGGTTGAATTGTTATACAGCGAAGGTGTACGTAAAGGCAGAATTACGGCGAATAAATTTGTAGAATTGTTATCAACAAATCCGGCAAAAATATTCGGTATGTTTCCGCAAAAGGGATGTATTGCACCAGGCTCTGATGCCGATATTGTTTTGTTTGATCCTAATGTAGAGCATACCATCAGTGCATCAACACATCATATGAATACCGATTACTCAGGATATGAAGGCTGGAAGCTGACCGGTAAAACAAAAACTGTTTTATTAAGAGGAGAGGTTGTAATTGATGATGGAAAATGTTTGGTGGAAAAAGGTAACGGTAAGTATATAAAAAGAAATAAAGTAGAAGGGAAAATATAAACTATTTAGAATGTTGAATTTTAAATTGGAATACGAAATTCATTCAACATTTATAATTCAAAATTTAAAATAATAAAGTATGCCTCGAATTATTAAATCAGGATTGATACAGATGTCTCTCCCCAAAACCGAAGGCGAAGGAACCATTCCGGAAATTGTAAATGCGATGGTGCAGAAACATATTCCATTGATTGAAGAAGCCGGACAAAAAGGCGTTCAGATCCTTTGTCTGCAGGAAATTTTCAATACCCCTTATTTCTGCCCGGGGCAGGATAAAAAATGGTATGAGAGTGCAGAGTCGGTTCCCGGACCTACAACTGAACTGATGGCAACTTATGCCAAAAAATACAATATGGTCATCATCGTTCCCATTTATGAAAAAGAACAGGCCGGTGTTTTATACAATACCGCTGCGGTGATAGATGCTGACGGAACTTATTTAGGCAAGTACCGTAAAAATCATATTCCGCATACCAGTGGTTTTTGGGAAAAATTTTTCTTCAAGCCCGGAAACCTTGGCTACCCGGTGTTTCAAACCAAGTACGCCAAAGTGGGTGTGTACATTTGTTATGACAGGCATTTTCCTGAAGGGGCCAGATCTTTGGGATTGAATGGCGCTGAAATTGTTTACAATCCTTCTGCAACTGTTGCAGGCTTATCTCAATATTTATGGAAACTGGAACAGCCTGCACATGCAGCAGCCAACGGATATTTTATGGGTTGCATCAACCGTGTTGGTGAAGAAAAACCCTGGAACCTGGGTAAATTTTATGGCAGCAGTTATTTTGTAGATCCACGTGGACAGATTTTTGCACAGGCCAGCGAAGACAAAGACGAATTGCTGGTTGCTGAATTTGATTTAGATATGATTGAGGAAGTGAGAAGTGTGTGGCAATTTTTTAGAGACAGGCGGCCGGAGACTTATGGGAAAATAACGGAGTTGTAATTATCACGCAAAGCCGCAAAGAAGCAAAGTTCGCAAAGATACTTTGCGCCTTATTTCCTTAGCGCCTTGGCGTGAAAAATAAAAATTCAAAAATGATTGAATCGAACAGATTATCTGAACAACAATACGCCGAAAATTTCAGCGATATTCATCCGCCGTTTGATACCGAAGATGCTGCATTAGTGGAAGCAAATCGTTGTTTGTTTTGTTATGATGCACCTTGTATGAAAAGCTGTCCGACAAGTATTGATGTACCCAAATTCATCAAGCAAATCACCACGGGAAATATTAAAGGGTCGGCACAAACAATTTTTTTAAGCAATATCATGGGTGCGGGCTGCAGCAAGGTTTGCCCCGTTGAAAAATTATGTGAAGGAGCTTGCGTATTCAACTTCATGGAAGAAGCACCTATCTCTATTGCAAAGCTGCAACGCTATTCAACAGAAATTGCAATGGCTGCAAACTGGCAGCTATTTAAGCGCAAAGAATCTTCCGGAAAGAAAGTTGCCATTGTTGGTGCAGGTCCTGCAGGTTTAAGTTGCGCCCATGTTTTAGCAAGAGAGGGAATTGATGTGACCATTTTTGAAAAAGAAAGTAAAGGTGGAGGTTTAATGACCTACGGTATTGCAGCCTATAAAGTTACACCGCAGTTTTGCGAAGATGAAGTGAATTATATTTTAGGTATTGGTGGCATTGAAATAAAATACAATCAGGAACTGGGAAAAAACCTGCCTGCCGGTAGGCAAGGTGTTTCGTTGGCAGATCTGCAAAAAGATTTTGATGCCGTTTATTTGGCCATTGGTGTTGGTTTGGCAAGACAATTGGAAATACCCGGTGAAGATCTTGAAGGCGTAGAAGATGCCATAAAATTTATTTATAATATTCGTGAAAAAGGATATGATAAAGTTGCCATTGGCGACAGGGTTGCTGTAATTGGAATGGGTATGACAGCCATTGATGCGGCTACTCAGGCAATAAGGATGGGAGCCAAAGACGTTACTATGCTTTATCGCCGTACACAGGAAGAAATGCCCTGTACACAACATGAGCTTGATATTGCATTGCTGGATGGGTGTAAGATTATATGGCTTTCCGCACCAAAAGAAGTGATTGGGGAAAATGGTAAAGTAAAGCAATTGATTTGCAGTAAAATGAAATTGGGTGAACCAGATGCCAGTGGAAGGCGTTCGCCGATTGATACCGGTGAAACATTTTCGTTAGCAGTTGATATGGTAATTAAAGCTGCAGGGCAGATGCCTTTTGAAGGATTGATAGAAGAATGCAAAATTCATCCCGCCCCCGGCCGGACAAAAGGGAAAATAAATATTAAAGATTCCGCTACAAATATACCTGGTGTTTTTGCAGGTGGCGATTGTGTGAATGGCGGTAAAGAAGTGGTGGATGCCGTGCAGGCTGGGAAAGATGGGGCTAAAGCAATAATGGGTTATTTTAAATGTTAAATTATAAATGTTAAATGAAAACAGACAATACAATACAGGAAATGTCATTTGACTTTTCTTTATTAGTTATCGGTTTGTATAAAAAATTAATTGATAACAAAGAATATGTTTTATCTAAGCAATTATTAAGAAGTGCTACAAGTATTGGAGCAAATATTGAAGAAGCAATCGCAGGTCAATCAAAAAGGGATTTTATTTCAAAAATGTCAATAGCTTCTAAAGAGGCAAGAGAAACAAGATATTGGCTTCGGCTTTTAGATAAAAGCAAATTAGTTGACCTTGATTATTTATCTTATTTGAACAGTGTTGAACATATAATTAATATCTTAACAAAGATTGTTAAAACCAGTCAGGAGTCGGTTGTAAAATAATACAACATTTATAATTCAAAATTTAAAATAATGGCTTCTCTTAATTCAAACTTCCTCGGCATAAAATCTCCCAACCCGTTTTGGTTAGCGAGTGCACCGCCCACTGATAAAAAAATAAATGTGCTCCGTGCTTTTGAAGCCGGCTGGGGTGGCGTGGTTTGGAAAACATTGGGAAGCCAGGTAAAAAATGTTTCCTCACGTTATTCTGCTGTAAATTTTGGCTCAAAGAAAATGATGGGGTTTAATAATATTGAACTTATTAGCGACAGGCCATTGGATTTAAACTTAAAAGAAATTGCAGAATGCCTGAAACTGTTTCCCGACAGGGCCATGATCGTTTCGCTGATGGCTGATAACGATAAAAAAAGCTGGCATGAACTGATAAAAAAAGTGGAAGATACCGGCGCTCATGGATTGGAACTGAATTTCGGTTGTCCGCATGGGATGACGGAAAGAGGTATGGGCGCCGCTGTTGGACAGGATCCGGTAATTGCAAAGATGGTAGTGGAATGGGTGATGGAAGCCGCACATATTCCGGTGATAACCAAACTTACACCCAATGTGCATTCAGTAGTGCCAACTGGAAAAGCGGTGGTGGAAGCCGGTACCAATGCCTTGTCTTTAATTAATACCATTCAGTCGGTAACCGGCATTGATCTGGATACGTTGGTACCCAATCCTTATGTTGCCGGCAAATCGGTGTTCGGTGGATATTGTGGTCCGGCAGTAAAACCAATAGCTTTAAAAATGTTAACTACTATTGCTCAAAATCCGATCACATCTAAAGTTCCCGTTTCGGGAATTGGTGGTGTAAGTACCTGGAGAGATGCCGTAGAGTTTATGCTATTGGGTGCCAGCAATGTACAGGTTTGTACGGCTGCCATGAATCATGGGTTCAGGATTGTGGAAGACCTGTGCGAAGGATTAAATAACTGGATGGATGAAAAAGGATTTAAAACGCTTGATGATTTTATTGGTAAGTCAGTTGAAAAAATCACGCATTGGGAAGATCTCGATATCAATTATCATCACATTGCAAAAATAAACCCCGATAAATGTATTCACTGCGGACTTTGTTATATCGCTTGTGAAGATACGTCACACCAATCCATCAACCTGGAATATGGTAAGCCTTATAATAACTATACCATTAAAGAAGATGAATGTGTAGGCTGTAATTTATGTCAGTTGGTTTGCCCGGTTAATGATTGTATAACTATGGAGGAACACCGGGTTGCACCTGAATATTTAAACTGGAAGGCCTTTCAGAATAGTGGATTACCACTTAACAATCATTAGTTGCCTTAAATCTTAACTATTGTAAATGAAGGGGTTAGTTTTTTTTTAAAAAAAATAAACTTTTTTAGAGAAGATTTCCAATTTAATTTGGGAAGTTGCAGTTAATTAAACAGAAACTATGCGCTTAATTCCATTGGTCTTTATTATTTGTATGTGTAGTTCTATTGATGCCAATGCACAGGGTTGTGTAGCCATCAGAGGAACTGCCGGTGTTTGTGGCAAACCTGCCGATAAAAAAGGATGGGAGTTAAATCTTTCCAATCGATATTTTAAATCATACAAACATTTTGTGGGTACTGTTGAGCAAAAGCAACGAGTAGATTCTAACAGTAATGTGATCAATCATGCAAATGAAATAGATATTACGGTTACCAAAATAATCGACTCCAGGTGGTCTCTTGCAGCAACTATACCAATTTTGGCTTTCAAACGTTCTTCCCTGTACGAGCATGATGGCAAAACAAGGCATAGCACTCATTCATTTGGTATTGGTGATCTGCGTATTTCTGCATACTGGTGGCTATTTGATCCTATAAAACATGAAAAAGGAAATGTACAGATAGGGATGGGTATTAAATTGCCAACAGGGAATTATAATTACCAGGATTATTTTTATAAAAAGGCAGACTCAAGTATTTTAGGAGCTGTTGACCAGTCGATTCAACTGGGAGATGGTGGTACAGGAATCAGTGTTGAGTTAAACAGTTTTTATAATTTTAATAAAAAACTCGGACTGTATGCTAACTTATTTTACCTGTCTAATCCCCGTGAAGTAAATGGGACTTCAGCAACAAGAGGGTCTGCTGCATCTGCAACAACTAAAAAGTACAACACCGATGTAATGAGTGTTCCTGATCTTTTTATGTTACGCGGCGGGATAAATTTTAATTATAAAAAGTTTACTTTTTCCGGGGGCGTTCGTATTGAAGGGTTACCATCAAGCGATCTCATTGGTGGAGATCGTGGTTTTAGAAGACCAGGTTATATTATTTCTGCTGAACCAGCCATCATGTATGTGTATAAAAAAACCAGTTTAAACCTGTCTATTCCTTTTGCCCTTAAAAGAAATCGTACACAAAGTGATTCAGATAAACGGCGGACTGTTGATACCGGCATACATCAGCAAGGTGATGCCGCTTTTGCAGATTACCTGATTAATGTAGGATTAATTTTAAAGTTATAGTTGTGTATAGGTTTTTTTTAGGCAATGGGATACCCGGTAATCAAAAACCTGTTATTATTTTTTAAACAACGCCTGCCAGTTCCAAACTTCTTTTACTTATTTTTTTATATTCCACTGTTTCAATGATTGCTTCGGGGCAAAGTATCAATGATATGCCTTCCTGTTTCCACCAATGAGTTGTAAATAATTTTTCAGCATGAATGACGGCAATAAGCCAGCTGTGATTAAATTCGTTGTGCCATTCTTCGATCCACTCAAACTCATCTTTATCTATTTTATTTAGATCATCTGTGCTGATAAAAACTTTTAAATAATAATCATTGCTGAGCGCTGTATCTGTTTGATGATAGATCTTTTTATACTCGTATTTATAATTGTAACCAAGTGCCGAAATATCACTCAACACTGCAGAAGCAGTTGGAAAAGCCCCGGCACCCTTACCTTTAAAAAAATGCTCATCGGCAAATGTGCTTTCGGTTGTTAGTGCATTAAACTCATTTTGTACATGGTAGAGATTGTCGGACTGTATTACAAATTGAGGTAGCACAAATGCAGCCAGTTTGCCATTTTCTAATTTTTTTGCCGTAGCCACCAGTTTTATGGTTTGCTTTTTTTCTTTAGCTAAGATGGCATCCGGTAAAGCTATATTTTCAATACCATTAAAAATGAAATCGGTTGGCCTTGCAATAACTCCAAATGAGTGAGCCAGTAAGATGCTGAGTTTATTGGCTGCGTCAAATCCGCCGATATCCAGTTTGGGATTGCTTTCGGCAAAACCGAGCTGTTGTGCCAGCGTTAATGCTGTTTTAAATTCTAATTGCTCTTCCAGTATTTTGGTAAGTATAAAATTGGTAGAGCCATTGATAATTCCCCGGATTGATTTTAAAAGATCGTTGTCATAATATTCTTCCAGGTTGCGCACTATGGGCATACTGGCGCAGCAGGCAGCTTCATATAAAAGCGCTGTGTTATTTTCCTGTTGCAATTGCAACAGTTCTTCAAAATGTTCGGCTATCATTTTTTTATTGGCACTGACTACTGATTTGCCTTTTTGCAAAGCTGTTTTTACAATTTCAAATGCGGCATCAGCATCATCAATCAGTTCAACAACTACATTAATGCTTTCATCATTAAGTATCACAGATGCATCTGTTGTAAAGTTTTCAGCAGCAATGCTTCTTTTTTTATCAGCATTTTTAATGACTATTTTTTTTATAGATGCCTGCAGGGTGGGAGTGGTGTGCAGTACATCATACAGGCCTTTTCCTACTACGCCGAAGCCAAAGAGACCGATATGGAGTTGTTTGTTTGACATGATTTATTGGCCCCCTCTATCTCCCCCGATGGGGGAGGAAATAGCGAAGATTGTGTTTTATTTTTTTGCTTAGATAAAAGTTCAATAAAGTTTTAAAAGTA
>CANKNL010000074.1 GCA_947483345.1 Chitinophagaceae bacterium
ATAATTGTTCAGGTGTTTTCACTTGGCTGTCCTCTATTTTATGGTAAAACCAGCCTGGCCTTATGCTCACGTCACATTCGGCCGGTATCCAGTTTTTGCCAAGCACATTACCCGTATTCAAAGCATCCTGGGGCGGCCCACCTGCACCCCTTGTAAACCCTGCCGTATCCAGTGTATTCCAGTTTGTGGTTCCTGCAATCCCATCTTCATTGCCGCACCAGCGAATATCAGGACCAATATCACTAAACACCAGGGTATTTGGCGACAGGGTACGTACCGTTTTTTCGAAGCGATGCCAATCATACATTTGCTTTTTCCCATTTGGCCCCTCAGCATTGGCACCATCCCACCACAGTTCCCAAATAGGGCCATAGTTTGTAAATATTTCTTTCATCATATTTACAAACACATCATTGTATTTTTCTGTCCCATAATCAGGATGGTTCCTATCCCAGGGTGACATATAAACTCCGAATTTTAATCCATATTTTTTACAGGCAGCAGATAGCTCTTTCAAAATATCAGCCTGGCCATTTTTCCATTTACTTTCTCTAATGGTATGTTTTGAAAATTTACTGGGCCACAAACAAAACCCGTCATGATGTTTGGCCGTAATAATAATACCTTTTGCCCCTGAAGCTTTTGCCATGCGGCACCATTGTTCACAATCCAAATTTGTGGGATTGAACAGGTCGGCTTTTTCATCACCCTGTCCCCATTCCAGATCAGTAAAAGTATTGGGGCCAAAATGCATGAACAGATAAAACGCCATATCATGCCAGGCCAGCTGTGCTTTTGTTGGTTTGGGTTGCATAACCTGAGCAGGTAACTGCGAGGAGGAAATAATAAAAAAGAAAATTAATATTTGTTTTGACCTATTCATAATTATTGCGTCTGTTGCCGTGATCAGATTAGTGCCGTTAGGCACGAAATATTGCTAGTATAAAAAATATATCTTACCTACGGTACTTGTGAATTTTAATACTCTGTTTCTACCAACCTTGCCTACTGGCAGGCAGGTCTTTTGCCTCTACGAGGCCTTAAAAATTATCGCTGCCCATTTTTTCCAGCCGTTAAACCTTTCAATTCTTTATAAACTGATGGTATTTTGCTCTGGCTTCATCACTGATCATTACACCCATTTTATAAATAGCTGCATTATTAAATGTGGCAGCCAAAGCAATTGGTTGCGGAAAAGATGTAGCCAGACCTGCTCGGGCAACACCATGCAAAGCTTCGTTCCACCAGTTATAGGCAGGCATATTGAGCCGGTCTATTGCGGGTGAGGTATTATTGATCTGAGATGCTTTTTCTTCTAATGTCATTCGCCCAAGCAGATTCTGAACACGGGTTTTCAATAACAATTCAGGATTGAGATCAGCAGGTGACTGTGCAAATAATTTAATGGTTAAAAATAAAAGGGAACTAAAAATGAAATTCTTTATCATAATATGTTCAGTTGGTAACCTTTAAAACCCACACATGATCAGTGGTTGATTTTAATGTGACAGGAAGGTTTATCTCAACACCATCAGTTGTCTGTTTCCATAAAATTTGTTTATTGTTTCCCAACAGTTGCACTTTATCTTTTTTTGAAAATGGCATTTTTGTCAACACCATTTTATTTTCCGGAAAGTCAAACAGAAAAATATACCTGGTCTTTCCATCTTTCGATTGTGTAAAACGTATCTTTTCCCCCTCACTGAATGCCGTAACCATTCTTCTGCTGTAAATGGCCTCTCCGTTTATTTTTATCCAGCTACCGATATCGAGTAAACGCAAATAGGCAGCCGAATCGAGTTCACCATCCGGGCCCGGACCTATATTCAGCAAATAATTTCCACCTTTACTCACAATATCAACTAATTTTTCAATGATCTCATTGGTTGGTTTATAGATGTCGTTGGGTACATAACTCCAACTATTGGCCATGGTCATGCAGGTCTCCCATGGATAAGGCAATCCCTTTTCAGGTATATGTTGTTCGGGTGTGAGATAGTTTTGATGGGGGCCCGTGACTGCCCTGTCGACCACCAGTAATTTTGGTTGCTTTACCCTTACTTCTTTTACCAGCCTTTCCATATCTATATCCTGGTTTTGGGGATTGCGCGCCCATCGAACACCTTCATACACTTCTTTAAGATAATTCTGCACTTCATCATCGGATGTTTTGCGTACCCAACCACCATCCAGCCAAAGAATATCCACTTTCCCATAATCACTCACCAGTTCATTAATTTGATTATGTGTGAAGTCAACATATTTTTTCCACTGCTGGGGGTATTTAGAAATAGAATAATTAGCATTTCGATCAGCAGGAGGAAATTTTTTCCACCAGTAGGTATCTGCATGCCAATCGGGTTTAGAGAAATAGGCCCCTATCCAGAAATTTTCTTTACGAAACGCAGAAAAGATCTCCCTGGTAATATTTGCTTTTGGATTTGTAGAAAATGCACAGCCTTTATCTGTGATCTTATAATCGGTATACTTACTGTCGAACATACAAAACCCATCATGATGCTTGGTGGTAAATACAACATATTTCATCCCGGCATCTTTTGCAGCAGCAGCCCATTTTTCGGGATTAAATTTTACCGGGTTGAAAGTTGTTTTAAGATTTTCATACGATTTTACATAATCCGAATAATTATCTGCAACACCTGCTTTCCTTGCTCCTGAAGCCCAGCTTAAATCCTCGGGGCAAATACTCCAGCTTTCAACAATACCCCACTGACTATACGTTCCCCAGTGTATAAGCAGTCCAAATTTTAAATCCTGCCACTCTTCCAGCCGATGTTGAATAGCGGTATCCGGATCGGGGAAATAAGTTTGCTCCTGCGCGGAGGCTTTTCCGTTGCTATATACAAAAAACAATAGCCATAACACTTTTAAAATTATTTTTTTAATTGATCGCATTTGTATAATTTTTTAATATTGTTTTTGCCTTCCCGGGGTTGATAATAGTGATGGATTAAATCAATCAATTCTGTACCTGGCAAATGGATTAATCTAATAACATAAAAATCCGGCAGCCTGTATTTATTTTTTTTGTTCTGTAAAATACAAAAAAGAGGCTGCAAAATTGCAGCCTCTTTTTTAAAAACAGCTCCCTTGTTATTTCAAAATAACAATCTTGGCTGTTTGAGTTTTATCTCCGGCCTGTATCTTTATAAAATAGATACCACCAGGCAATTTACTCACATCTATTCTTTTTCTGTTTTCACCTTCAGTAACGGTTGTTTTATTCATTACTAAAATAGTACCTACCTGATTGGTTATGACAATATCTGCAAGTCCGCTAATTTCAGAATTAAATAACATGTTTGCTGTATTTACAGTTGGATTAGGAGATACAGTAAAACTATTACTTACATATTGTTCCAACACCTGACTACTTCTGCTGGCTGTACCTAACTGCACCCTTAACGTGTAGCAAACAGAGGCGTTATTGGCATTTCCTGATGGATACACTCTTGCATAATAGGTGCCGGCAGTTAATGTTCTTGTGATCGTTTCATTGGTTGTACCCGTGTTGCTGGAGGTTTGTAAAGTAGTGCCAGTACTGCTTAATAAGCGTAATTGATAATTGGCAGGCAAAGTTGTTAATGTCATCGTCATTGTTCCACCGGTGCTGATTATAAATTTGTAATAATCATTATCGCCGGATGGACTCAATAACCCTTTAACATCGGTATTAAAAGGAATGGATGCCGCACCAGCTGTTGTGCCATTTGTACTTACATCATAAATACCGGGGCAAGTAATTGGTGGAGAAGTGGTAGTAAATTGAGACTGCATATAGTTGCCTGCACCCGCAGTACAATTTGCTCTTACCCTCCAATTGTATATAGTACCAGCTGTTAAGCCTGTTAAATTTACAGTTGTAGCCGTCGTGCCAGTTGCCGCATTTGTCCAGGTTGCTGATGCATTGGTTTTGTAATCAACATCATAACTAACAGCAGCAGCAACTGCTGTCCAGCTTATAGTTGCATTGGTTTGTGTTATTGATGAAGCCGTTAACCCTGTTACATCAGCACAAACCGGGGCTGCGCCTATTGAAAAATTTACATTTGAGATGTCAAAGAAAATATTTCCCGCTGCTGCTACTTTTACCCGGCAGGTTGTACCTGTTGATAAAGGAACTGTAATGTTCTCAATACCATCATTGGCGGTAGCTGTTGCTAAAACTGTTGGAAAAGTTAAACCGCCATCAGTTGATAATAAAATATTTACAGCCGCACAATTTACTGGTGCACCAGTTGTTCCATTTACACTCCAGGTAACCGTTGCAGTACTTCCTGCATTCCAGGTTACAGCCGTATTAGGAGCTGTAACTGCAAATGGTCCCGACGTATTGGTAACTGTAACTACCGCATCTGTAAAAGCAGTTTGTCCAATGGTTACTCCGGCAACATAAGGATTGTTATCCCGCACAGTAACTCTAAAGTTTAAAGTTCTTGAAACAGAACTTAACGCTTCTATATTTGCTCCTGCATCACCTCCTGGTAATGGCGGGGTTACAAACAATCCTGATAAAATGGTTGATAATTTTGGAAATGTTCTTGTACCTGCTATGGTAGCAGGGAATGATAACCAGTTTGGACCAGTTGCCTTTGTTGGTGATGCCACACTACCTGTTCCGGATGTGGTTGAATTATCGTTTTGTTCCCAACAATAAGTAATTGGATCATTCTGCGGATCAGTAGCTGAAGCGGTAAGCGCAAAAGGCGTGCTGATTGGTATTGTATAATTACTAACTGCTGCAATAACGGGTGCACTATTAGCCGTCATCGTTACAGATACCGGGCAGGTTTTAGTTGCCAAATTAGTTTGTATCTGTGCAATAGTTGCTTCATGAAAAATATCAATTGAATGTGGTGCTACATCCTGAGCTGTGATCCCTGCATACCCCATTATGGTAATGCCCGAACCAATTTCTTTATTTACACCGGTTCCTTCAAGCGACATAGAAAAAGTATGGTTTCCACCTAATTGATGACCAACTTCATGGGCTACATAATCGATATCAAAATTATCACCCTGAGGAATGCCATCTGCCGGTGAAGTGATACCACTTCCTTTAGAACCGTTAACACAAACACAACCAATACAACCGGCGTTACCGCCGCCACCAGAAGCACCAAACAGGTGGCCAATATCATAATTAGCTTCACCAATTACAGCTGTTAAAGTGGATTGCAATTGAGCGTTCCACTGACTTAATGTAGTTGAATACGGATCTGTTGAAGGACTGTAATAAATAACCGATGTTGTATTGGCTATAAGATTAAGGTGTAAAGCCAGATCTTTTTCATAGCAACCATTACATCGGGTAAGCGTTGCATTGAAAGCCGCTAAAACCAACCCTACCTGAGCCGAACTGGTTGCTCCGAAAAAGTTCGCGTACTCGGCATTACAAGACTGTGCCAGACGCATAGTTTTTAATTGACCGCTTGAACCACCAGTTAAACTGTTGATTGGAATTTGTGTGTTTAAACCGGCAGCCATTTGCTTGTCGTCTGTAGAACAGGTCCAGGGCAGTTTGCCCTTTTCTCTATGCGAACTGTATACCGCATAAACTTGATGATCCTGAGAATATGGCTCAATAAATTCGTTTTCTTTTTCCGTTCTAAAAATCATGGTTTGAATACCCTGAGGAGAAATACTCAATTTTAAAGTGGCATACTTATCGGTTAACCCTTTACCCGAAAAAGCTCTGATTTCCGGGAATTTAGCCTGTAAATCCGGTTCAAAATTAGACGCCTCATAAACCTCAAATTGTTCAAAATCTCCTGCCGCATTGGGTATAGAAATAACCGCCGACTGCTTTGAAGTGCGCTGATCAACAACAGAAAATAATTGCAGTTTTAAAGGCTCAATATTCAAATTGAATAGTTTGAACACTTTTGGATAAGATAGCCTGGCAACCGCCTTATCGGTTGTAATGTTACTGATGTTCTCATTGTTTACAGACCAGGATTTATCTGATTGCGAAAATCCAAAAGTTGTCATCAAGGCTAACATCAGGGTTAACAGTAAAACTTTTTTCATTGAAGTGTTTTTAAGTGAGGAATAATTTTGAAGACATGAAAATAATACATTTTTCAAAAAAACAATCTGCATATTCACTCGATTTTTCAAGTAAATTCATCATAGCTACACTGGTAATTTTACTAACTTTACATTCTTTTTACACTTTATAAATTAACCTACATTATGGAATACCGTATAGAAAAAGATACCATGGGAGAAGTAAACGTTCCAGTGGATGCCTATTATGGCGCACAAACCCAACGCAGCGTAGATAATTTTAAAATTGCACAGGACATTAATAAAATGCCCAAAGAGATCATTAAGGCATTTGCTTATTTAAAACATGCTGCTGCTATTACCAATAATGAAGCGGGGGTTTTAACAAAGAAAAAAGCAGACCTCATTGGTAAAGTATGCAAAGAGATTCTGGATGAAAAGCTGAATGACTATTTCCCACTGGTTGTTTGGCAAACCGGCAGCGGTACACAAAGCAACATGAATGTAAATGAAGTTGTGGCTTACCGTGGCCATGTTTTAAATGGCGGTAAGCTCAGCGACAAAGAAAAATACCTTCATCCCAACGATGACGTCAATAAATCGCAGAGCAGCAATGATACTTTCCCTACTGCCATGCATATTGCAGCATATAAAATATTGGTGGAAACAACCATCCCGGGCATTACCAAACTACGCAATACCTTAGATAAAAAAGCAAAGGCCTTTAAAAAAGTAGTCAAGATCGGACGTACCCATTTTATGGATGCCACACCTTTAACCGTTGGACAGGAATTCAGCGGATATGTATCCCAGCTTGATCATGGGTTAAGAGCCATTAAGCATACTTTAACCCATTTAAGTGAACTGGCCTTAGGAGGAACAGCCGTTGGCACAGGAATAAATACGCCTCCTAAATACGATGTTAATGTAGCAAAACATATTGCCAAACTAACCAAACTCCCTTTTAAAACTGCAGAAAATAAATTTGAGGCCCTGGCTGCTCATGATGCGATTGTAGAAACCCATGGTGCTTTAAAAATGGTAGCCGTTAGTTTAATGAAGATCGCCAATGATATTCGCATGTTATCATCGGGCCCCCGAAGTGGTATTGGTGAAATTCATATTCCCGATAATGAACCCGGATCTTCAATCATGCCGGGTAAGGTAAACCCAACACAATGTGAGGCACTTACAATGATTGCAGCACAGGTAATGGGTAATGATGTTACTATTGGCATTGGCGGCAGTAATGGCCATTTTGAATTAAATGTTTTTAAACCGGTGATGATCTATAATTTCCTGCACAGTGCCAGACTAATTGGTGATGGCTGTGTTTCCTTTAATGATAAATGTGCAGTGGGTATTGAACCTATAAAAGCTAATATTAAAAAACACCTGGATAATTCTTTAATGCTGGTAACTGCTTTAAATACAAAAATTGGTTATTATAAATCGGCAGAGATCGCACAGAAAGCGCATAAAGAAGGAACCACTTTAAAAGAGATGGCAGTAAAACTGGGTTATGTTACTGAAAAAGAATTTGATGCCTGGGTAATACCCGCAAATATGGTAGGGAAAATTTAACCAGAGTCGGGTTTCTACAAAAAAACCAAAAACCGGTTGAATTCTTTTAACTTTTAAAAGTTAAAAGAATTTGCTGAAGCCAGACCATAAAATAAAAGCGGCTGTCATTAGAGGCAGCCGCTTTTATTTTATTTAAACAGATACTATCTGCAATGATAACTAAAACTCAGTTTCCCTGCCAATGCCGGAATACTTTGCTGATCAGCACCTTCCATTTGCACACTGAGCACATAGGTATCCCGACTCATGATATAGTTGCTGAAATTAGATACTGTAGAATCTCTTAACACATTTCCGGGATCATAATACCGAACAGTCATTTTCTTTATGGCGTTATAGTTTTTTAATCCATAATTATAAAACTGGCTGAAATAAGGATACTCTTTTTCATCAGGAAAAATATACAGGAATCTTCTGGGTATGATCTGGTTGTAGTAATCAATATCTGCATCAACATTTAAATCGCCGTTGGTTAAATCAGTGGCGGTCATATGTGTTAAGTTATTACCGGTGTAAACATAATCAACCCGCTTATATGGATTAAGGGGATCAGTAGTAAGGGCATATGTTTTAGAGCCCAGGTAACCCGAAACTGAATAGGCATACAGCACGTCAAATTGTAATGAGAAAGGGTCGGTAGGATCAATCAGTCCATGTAATTTGGAAATACGTTTATTCACGTCCACAACAAAATATTCATCCGGGTTAATAAAAACTGTATCATTGGAGTAGATTGGGGCTGTAATAAATTCAATGGTATTAGACAGGCTGTCAAACCTGGTGATCTTGGTTACCCTATCCAAACTGTTGATGGCTGCATCTAAAGACCCCAATCCGGCTTTGGTAGCGGTATCGGTATAAACCATTTTTCTGATGCGGCAATCAACACCTACAATCAATTCATTGCCCACATTTTGGGAGTTTTCTAAACTGTTTTCTTTTTCGCAGGAAAAAAGAGAAAAAACAATAGCTACAATTAAAAGAGGTCTCATTTTATTC
This sequence comes from Chitinophagaceae bacterium, assembly GCA_947483345.1. Classification (GTDB taxonomy): domain Bacteria; phylum Bacteroidota; class Bacteroidia; order Chitinophagales; family Chitinophagaceae; genus Ferruginibacter. Next base: position 8,614 of record CANKNL010000074.1, read on the forward strand.
ATTGATTATTTTTTGATATTTTACCCGAGGGTACAATGCGTAAAGTTCTGTTTTTTTATTTAAAAGACTGACAAGCTGTAATCTTTAACATTTTTGTTTTAAAAAACAGGCACCTGATTATCTGTCCTATTTTAATTGCAGGCAACAGAAATTCCGCAGGTATTTCCGTTGCCACTTACCGGAAAATTAAATACCCCTGCTGATATTGGGGTTCCGGTTCCAGCTAAAACAACCTGATGCAAACCCGTAATATTAAAGGTACCTGAAGCCGCAAAACTAATTCCATTAACCGATGTTGTGGTGATATTGTAAATGCCGGGTGATGTTACATTTACATTTATTACAGCGGTATTCAATACAGTTAAAACAGTGCCGGCAGTATAAGTTCCATTTACTATGGCTGCTGTGCAAGAGCCCGGTGACCCACTTAACGCAAAAGTTGCATTGGTACTGGAAGTTGTAAAAGTAATAGGGAAATTACAATTTGTTGCCGCATTACTAACCGGATAATTAAAAAGTCCATTAGCAACCGGCGTTCCGGTAGCTGATAAAAAAATATTTTGCAACCCCGGATTTATAAAAACCCCACTGGCACTAAATGATATTCCGTTTATAACATTACCGGTAATGCTATACGTACCGATGGCTGTTACATACACAGTCATTTCAACTCTATTGGCTGCAGTCATAGCCTGTGCAACCAGATAATTACCATTAATAGCAGACAGGGAACAATTTCCGGGTGCTCCCCCCAGTGTATAAAGTGCAGAGCCGCTGCCGGCGTTAAAAACAGTAATGTTAAAATTACAACTGGTTAACCCATACCGGATGGTGAAAGTATTGACACCGGTAGTCATTGGCTTTCCCCTGGCATATAATCGAATGGTATTTAAACCGGTGCCAACTGTACCTGTTTTTTTAAAAGAATAACCGTTTACAGTATCAGATTCAATATTAAAACTGCCGGCAATAACAATATTCACCTGAACATCCACATAATTATCGTTTGTTAAAATACTGTCTACTTTAAAAATGCCATGTACAGTTACGGGTAAACAGGCCCCTGTTACCGTATCTTTTAATGTACCCTCCGATAACCCATTGGCATTTAAAGACAAATCTTTATTACAGGCAGATAAAAAAAGGATCGCAGCAAATACTGAAATAACCAGATTTCTAAATTTTATAAATTGGCCATATGTCATCACCTAAAGATATATATATTACGAAATCTGAGATTCATCATTAACCAATGCATTGGTTTCCACAGTAGGATGCGTTTCGCCGGTATTATGCTGCTTAAAAAACCATTTTTGAAAAACTAAAATACTGATAACGCCAGTTGATATGGAGGCATCGGCTATATTGAAAATGGGACGAAAAAATTCAAAATCATCTCCACCCCAAAATGGGAACCAGCTTGGAAAATGTCCTTTCAACACAGGAAAATACAGCATATCTACCACATTGCCATGTAATAAAGTTGTATACCCTTTTAAAGAAAATTGGGCAAGCCCATTATAGCCTATATACTCTTTAATGACTGGATCTACGGTCATTCCTTTATCAAATATTAATCCGTAAAAAGAAGAATCGATGAGATTACCCAATGCACCGGCATAAACCAGTGAAGCGCAAAAAATAAAACCTTTATGATGTTTCTCCTTAATGATTTTACCCAGGTACCAGGTACCAAAAATTACGGCTCCCATTCTAAAAATGGTAAGCGCCATTTTACCCCAATTACCGCCAAATTTCCAGCCATATGCCATCCCGGGGTTTTCAACAAAATACAATTGAAACCCACTGCCAATCATATTGTGATGTTCGTTAAGCTGATAATGTGTTTTAACCCACACTTTAAGAAGCTGGTCGGCTATAATAATCAATAAGATAATAAATGTTACGTGTCTTGCTTTCATAATAGTTGGCAAAGATAAGCGTTTAGGGGTTTAAGCGTTTAGGGGTTTAGGAGATTAGGAAAGTATTTAATACTAAAAAAGCCATACTCTAACCGGATAAACTTTATTCTTCAAAATAGACCCGTTTTACGCGTTGAGATATCCCTGTCAGTATTTCGTAAGGAATGCTTTGGGCCATTATAGCCAATTCACTAACCGGTAATTCAGCTCCGAAAACAATCACTTCATCGCCTTCCTGTACGTCTACACCGGTAATATCCAGCATTGTCATGTCCATACAGACCTGACCAATGACCGGTACAACCTGTCCTTTAATCAACATTTTACCAATACCATTACTTAATAACCGGGGATACCCATCGGCATAGCCAATTCTTACTGTAGCAATAACAGAATCTGTTGCTGCAATCCCTTTTCTGCTATAGCCAATACTTTCACCCTTTTTAATATGTTTTATTTGAGAAATGGTGGTTTTTAAAGTTGTCACATTTTTTAACAACTTCTGAATCGCAGGGTCAGCATCAACGCCATACAAACCGATCCCTAAACGAATCATATCAAGTTGTAGATTTTTGTGACGGTGTATAGCTGATGTATTGGCGATATGGCGAACAAATGAATAGCCGGTACTTTTTTGAATCTGCTCACAGCCAAGCAAAAAAGCGTTGGCCTGTGTATTTGTAAATTCATCATGCCATGCCGAATCGCTTGCAGCCAGATGAGAAAAAACCGATTGTATTTTAAAAACTGATGAGGCTTTTAATCTGTCGCACAAAGCAGTCATATCCTTTTTTTCAAAACCAAGGCGTCGCATGCCTGTATCCAGTTTAATATGAACCGGGTAATGATTAATGCCGGCTTTTTTTAAATAATTTTCGAATGAGGTTAATATGCCG